>CAMCZA010000018.1 GCA_945885515.1 Ferrithrix thermotolerans DSM 19514
TTGCGGCTTGGTACGTCACTTGAAGCAAGGCCATGCAGAGGGCATGAACTGTCCGTTTGCTTTCGAGCAACCCTCGGGTAGGCCGCATAGATGGATGGTCGTCAGTAACGACAGGCAACTGTCGAAGCTACAAAATCCCGCTTATCGACCGACTCACTGTTACCCACTAGCCGCCAACAACTAGTGGCTTTTTGCCTGCCGTCTCAGAGAGCCTGTTTTTAAAAATGCTTGGCGGTGGTTCGCATCAGAGAGCGAGAAATATCGCCACGCGATCACGCAGGCAACGACACCGAACATCTCGAGCGGCAAATTTACTAGTCCACGATCAATCGACGGCAAAGATTTATCGCTTAGCCCTAAGCCCGTGAGCGGCCACCAAAAAACTTTTGTGTCGGTAAACGCACCGTCATATATCAAGTGCATGAACAAACCGATCGGAATCGCCAGCAACCTTTGGCGAATTGGTCGACGACCTGCGGTTGCGATCATGATAAAAAACAATATCGAGATACTGGTTATCACGCTGTGCATCGGGCCTACCGCCCCGCGCAGACCGTCAATTAAATCTGGTGTCAAAGCGGCGAACGCCAGCAGACGATAATCAAACTTTGGGTCACGAAACACAAACCAAATTGACCAAATTGAAGTTGCGATAAACCAAAAAAACATAGTCGGCTTAACTAGTCTCTAGACAATTAAATAGCAATCGCAGTTTGGGCATTCGGGCAACTCGCCATCTGGCATTTTCTTGAGTACCGCCAATTCAACTTTCGAGAGATCAAGGTGACATGACCGACAAGTTGTGTTATGCAAATCGGCAACTGCTGGAGTAGTTCGCCTGTTTCTCTTCAGATCATAAAGCTTGATCAATTTAGGTTCAATACTTGAAGAAATAGTTGTTCGCTTTGCGTCAAGTTCGACTTGCGACTGCTCACATTGCGCAATAGCCACCGAAAGCGCATGTGTAGCCTGTTGAATAATCTCATCTTGCTTGATTATTTGATTGTTTAGTTCGGTTTGTTGTCGATCAAATTGCTCAACGACTTCTAAAAGTTCTAGTTCGCGGTCATCATTGGCACTTCGCTCGGCGGTCGCAGCCGCAATCTCGTTTTGTAAAGCTTCGGCTTCTCTTGGGGCGATAATCGTCTTTAATTGCTGAGCATATTTAGCAATTGATGCCTCACATTTGTGATTTGCAACTTCTAAAGTCTCAATGTCTTTTTTAGCAGCCGCAAGCTTTGCGTTGACACCAATTAGTTCTTTCTTAAAACCGTTATTTAATACTGTCGCCGCAGAAAGGTTCGTCCGCTCTTCAAGAGTCGCCAAACGATGTTTAAGTTGCAGCAATGCAGTGTCAATATGTTGCAGATCTAGTAGTGCAAGTAGTGAGCCCACTAGGGTGCGCCTACAGATGCTTGAACATTATTTGGTAATGGTTTGCCGCAGTCAAAGAAATACAAGCCGAGATTCGTAGTCGGCACAGGCGAATAAGGGTTCGAGTCAGTCGGAGCAATCGTCGTCCCAGGAGTAAGCACGCTGATCACTACAGTATTGGCAACAGTCGGCTCTACGCCCTCTGTGGCGAGAGTTGTCGTGGTTGTTTTGGCATCTTTTTTACTCAGCTCGACTGGTTTTGCAGGAATAGTGCCAGAGATGACTTGCGCTGGACATTCAACCCCCGGCAAATAAAGTCGCAACGGCTGGCGCGTCGGCGCAGGAGGTCGCGAGAATTCAACCACTTCTAAACTTTCGTGAACGACATCCATGTACGACTTCCAAATCATCGCCGGAAACATTGAACCTTGGACTCCACCTCGACCGGCGATTACCGGGGCGAATTCTGGAATATTGCGAGAAGTCATTTTGGTGTAACCCTTCGGGTCACCAACCCAAACTGCTGTCGCGAATTGTGGAGTGAAGCCAACAAACCAGGCGTTGGTGTTGTTGTCTTGTGTGCCGGTCTTTCCTGCTGCAGGGCGCTTGCCTTCAAGTGGAGTTCGTTTTGCCGTGCCCTGGTCGATTACTCCGCGCATCACATCTACAGCAATGTTTGCAACTTCAATTGGCAAAGTCTGTTCTGGTTCAGGTGCCGCATATTGATACAAAATTGTGCCGTTTGAATCTTCAATTCGCTCAATCATGTATGGCTCACGATGCACACCAGAATTTGCCAGCGTTTGAATTCCCGCTGCCATATCCAGTGCACTCAATTCATTTGCACCGGTTGCAAGACTTGCGTATGGCTGGATCGTAAATGTTTCTTTGCTCAACCACTCAGAGGATGCCATGCGATACATCGTTGAAACGACTCGATCGAGACCAACAATCTGAGACAATTTGGCATATGCACAGTTGATGGACAGCCAAGTCATCACCCGAAGGGGTGCAGTTGCTTGACTGACGCCTTTGGTGATTTCAAAAGGTTCATCCAAATTTTCTGGGTTGGGCAATGTGCACGGCAGAGTTCCGTCGATCAAGTCGTCGGGTTGCACGCCGGCCTGTAGTGCGGCTGCAAGAATAAAAATTTTGGTGCTCGAACCGGTTTGGCGACGGCTTAAAGCTAAATTGACTTCACTCTGTCCGGCTTTAAAGCCAGGGCCTCCAACCATCGCGCGAATTGCCCCGGTTTTTGAATCAAGTGAAACAAGTGACGCTGTAACGCCTGATCTATTTTCTGGAAGTTTTTCTTTGACCGCTTGCTCGGCGGCGGCCTGCGCCTCCAAGTTCAGCGTTGTATAGATCTTCAAACCACCTCGAAACAGCGTGCTATGTCGCTGTTGGTATGTCGTGCCCAAAATATCGCTTCGATTTAGTAAATAGTCTTTTGTGAATTCAGTGAAATAAGTTCGCTCGATGTTGTTGTTTTGCACCTTGGCTAACACTTCAGGAATCTCAGGCTTGTCGCCGACTGTGTTTCTCTCTTCCTGGCTGAGTAAACCTGTCGTTACCAGGCGATCGAGAACTTCTACATACCGTCGACGCGAAGCATCTGGATGAGTTATCGGGTCGTAAGTCGAAGGCGCCTGAATCAAACCGGCGAGAAAGGCGCCATTGAGCAGAGTTAGCTCACTGACATCTTTGCCAAAATATCTTTCGGATGCCGCTTGCAAACCATAGGTATTGTTGCCGAGATAAATTGTGTTCAGATATCGCTCAAGAATTGTTCGCTTCGGGACTTGCTTTTCTAGCATCGTCGCATAGCGAGCCTGAAGAATTTTGTATCGAGCGTTGCGTTCAAATCCCGCTAAAAATTCATTTTTGACTACCTGCATCGTGATTGTGCTGGCGCCTTGTTTGGCCCCCAATTGAGTGTTCGACAAGATCGCTCGCGTGAATGACCGCAGATTGACGCCCTTATGCGAGTTAAATTCGTTGTCCTCAAGAGCCAGAATCGCCGCCACTACTTCAACTGGGATCTTGTCAATATTCAAGATCTGACTATTTTCTAACTGATAGACGCCAACTTGTTTGCTATTTTCGTCGAAGACATAACTGCGCTCAGCAAGACCCGAAAAACCAGTCAAAACCGGTGGCTTCTGATCATGTGCATTGAGAATTCCCCATGCTCGTGGGGCAATCGCGGTCACGGTTGCCGCAATAAAAAGTGCGCCCGAAATCATCACGATTGTGATCCGAGTAATTAGCAACCCCCGAGATGTGAGGGCTACGCGGAGAAAATTCTTCACGACCAAATGATTCTAGTTGCGATTAAAGTTCACGAGCCTCAACAGTGACCTTTAACCCAATGGGCGGCTACTGTTTTCTGATGACTACAACCCCGCAAGATCTCCGTCCGTTCAGATTTGGAATTCAAGCAAGCAAAGCCGCATCACGAACTGAGTGGGTTGAACTCGCGAAAACTTGCGAAGACCATGGCTTTAGTTCGCTGACGATGCCAGACCATTTCACCGACCAATTTGCACCCATGCCTGCGCTTATGGCGGCAGCCGACGCAACCTCGAAACTAAAAATAGGCGCTCTCGTTTGGGATAATGACTACAAACACCCGGTTGTTCTCGCAAAAGAATTAGCAACACTAGATCTTCTTTCCGACGGAAGACTCGAAATTGGTATCGGTCCAGGATGGATGCTTACTGATTATGAACAATCTGGCATCGTCTATGACCGACCAGGCGTGCGTATTGATCGCTTTCTCGAAGGACTTGAGATCATCAAGCGCGCGATGACCGGTGAAAAGTTTTCATTTACGGGCGTACATTACAAAATCACTGATTACATATCTGCCCCGCTGCCAGTACAACGACCGTGTCCACCAATTTTGATCGGCGGAGGCGGAAAGCGAGTTTTGACACTGGCCGCAAAACTGGCCGACATCGTAGGAATTAATCCATCAATGAAAGACGGCGTTGTTAACGCTGAAACAATTAGTCACATGAGTGCAGAGGCTGTTTCTGAAAAAATTGAGATTGTGCGCAATGGGGCTGGCGAGCGATTTTCGCAAATTGAACTAAATATTCGAACATTCTTGGTAAATATTCGCGAGAATGCACAAGAGGCAATTGATGGAACAGCAAATATGTTTAAAGTCGATCCATCAATGATCGCAAATTCGCCGTTTGCATTGATGGGACCACCTGCAAAAATCGCAGAAGACCTGCTTGCGCGCCGAGAACACTGGGGATTGTCTTACATCATCGTCGGTGGCGAAGATGTCAACACCTTTGCGCCAGTTATAAAAATACTCGCCGGAAAATAATTTTTGCGCTAGTTACCTGATTAGTAGCCAGGCACGATCGCACGCTTTACGGGGCGATCCCAACCTGGTTGACCAGTTGGTTTTGGACTTGGCCACATACCAGGACCCATCTCCATGATTCCGTGGTGCGTGTTGTACTCGCCAAGCAAATTCAAAAATGGCACGGCATCAAATGCTTCTGGCCCGCGCACCCCAGCGCCCTTCCAACTTCCGTTTGCAAGCAACTCAAGTGCAACGACCGGACACATCGCTGTTTGCCACAGCACTGCTTGTGAGCCCCAGTCACGCATTGTCGTTTCATTGTCGGCGACATGGTACAAATAAACTTCGCGCGGTTTACCATCGTAGGTGCCCTTGACCCATGTGCCAGCACATGTTCGACCGTGCATCAAGTGTCCAAGCTTTGCTGGATTCGGCAAAACAGCAGCCAAAACATCTCGCGGCGAAACCGAAACATCTCCAACGCGAATCTTTTCATTACTGTCGAGACCCAAGTAGGCAAAAGTTTTCAGCCAGTCGATAAATTCTGCACCGAGACTGTATTTGAAAGTCACTCGATTGCAATCAATCTCACGCGGAATCATGATCACTTCTTCGTGCTCAACATTTACACACTCGTAAGCTCCGATACCAGCAGGGAAATGAAATATCTCTGGCTCACTGAAACAATCAGTTGTAAACAAACCTCGTTGACGCTCCCAGACAACAGGAGGATTCAAAGTTTCTTCGATTGTCGTCCAAATCGAAAATGTCGGCGCGAAGTCAAGACCGTCAATCGAGAGATTTGATCCATCACGAACTCCGATTTCATCGATTGTGTCAAACAGATGATCAGATGCATACCGCGCAAACACATTGCTCAGACCAGGCTCGACGCCCATTCCGACGAGGGCAAGCAATCCTTTTTCTTTCCATCGTTCATCAGAGGAAATTTGATCTTTCCCGAGTGGCTCGCCTACCTCTTCATATGGATTAGTCGGGTGCGGCTTGCTCAAGTTCATGGCCAGGTCTAGATAAGTGCAGCCCGCTTCAAACGCTGCTTCAAAAATCGGCTCGTTCAACCGCGGGTCACAGGCGTTAACGATCACGTCGGCTTTCACACGCTGGGCCAAAGCAACTATGTCTGTTTTGCTGCGGGCGTCAACTTTTGCCGATGAAAACCGACCTGGATCTTCAAGTTTGGCGATTATCTCATCGCCGCGACCAGAGTTGATATCGGCGAGGATGAACGATTTGAAGAAACTTCGGGTTTCGGCAATTGAGGCCATACCGCCTCCAACGCCACCGGCACCAATCACGAGAATGTTTGCCACAATAAGCCTGATTACTTTTCTTGTCGTTACTCGGGTGTAACGACACCCTCAGCCTATCTTGAGTTAGCGCAGCTCATTTCGCAAGAAATTGAGAGCGCTAATTACTGACAATTGTCGCATTTGCTCACGGCCGATTGGCAGATGCATTGTCATCGACTTTGTTGAACCGTCGGGCATCGCCACACCAACGCAAAGAGTCCCAACTTTTACACCTTGCTGTTCGCTTGGTCCGGCAACACCAGTCAAGGCAAGACCGATATCACTACCTAAAGCTTTTCGAACACCCGTGGCCATTTCTTTCGCGGCCGCCTCAGTTACGACTACTTCATTAGTAATACCTAAAACTTCGTATTTAACTTCGCTGGCATAACTGACAACGGCTCCTCGAAACACATCACTAGCACCGGCTACAGCAGTCAGTCGACCAGAAACCAGACCACCGGTGACCGACTCAGCTATCGCCAGTGTGAGATTTTTTTTGCGCAGCATATCAAGGACAACCGACTCCATTGTTTCGCCGTCGACGCCAAACACGATCTCGCCGACTTCGTTGCGAACCTTTGCATCCCACACATCTATCAAATCAATGGCTTCTTGTTGCGTATTTGCCTTTGCTGTCAGTCGAACCTTTATCCCCTCCCAGCCGCTTGCCAAAAAAGCAAGTGTTGGGTTACCGACTTTTTCAAGTTCGCTGATAACTCCGACGAGGCGCTCATTTAGTCCACTCTCGCTATCTCCCCAAGTTCTCAACACACGGCTCTTAATCACTGATGCTTCGCCGCTACGTGTTAACAAATCAGGCAAAATTGCTCGCTCAAACATTTCGTAGAGTTCAAACGGCACACCTGGCACGGCATACATAACTTTGTCGCCGACTGGGCAAATCAAACCTGGTGCAGTTCCACGACGCTGTTCAATTATTTGGGCACCGCGTGGCACCATTGCTTGGCGTAAATTATTTTCTGGCATTCGGCGATTGCGTGCAGTGAACATTTGCTCGATAACGAGTGCGACTTCATCGTTGATTTCTAACTCGACGCCCATTATCTCTGCGATTGCTTCACGAGTTATGTCGTCATGAGTTGGACCAAGCCCGCCACAAATAATTACAGCGTCTGTCTCAGCGAGAGTTGAGCGCAGTGTTGAAACTATTCGACCCAAATTGTCGCCGACTTTGACCTGAAACAAAGAATCGATTCCGGCAGCGGCAAGTTGCTCGCCCAACCACGAAGAATTGGTATCAACAATCTGACCCAGTAATAGTTCAGTGCCAATCGCAACGACGCTGCACCTCATAGTTTTTTTGCCCGACGCAAAATGATGCCGGGCCGAAACGCTCGAACTGCATATTGTGCGCCACTGATTATTGTCAGCGAAACCGCCAACCACAATGTGATCTTCCATGCATATGTCATATCGCGCGCACTAAACGGCGCAAGAGCAAAGCCGACCGAAACTTGCTGGCTCAGAGTTTTGACTTTGGCGATTTTGCTTGCAGGAACCGATACGCCTTTTGCGCCGACGACAACGCGATAAATACTTACAATCACCTCACGAATTGCGATTATCGCAACTGGCCAGATCGAGAACATTCCCCGGTCGACGAGGGTGAACATCGCGCAAAGCACGAGCACTTTGTCGGCTAGTGGATCAAGAAAAGCGCCGCTCTTTGTTGCGCCGTGCCGCCGTGCCAAGTATCCGTCCAAAACATCGCTTACACAAAGTGCGAACCACAGCCAAGCTGCGACCCATGACCCGGTGTTGTCTAGCGAAACAACTGTGAACAGCAATGGCGAAACCAAAATTCGCGAAACAGTGACTGCATTAGCCCAAGTTGCGATCGCGTTTGGATCTCCTGGCATTAGTTACCTGCTGACCGCATCGGCCGAAGCACCGACCGCCACGAGATCAGGTCCAAAAGCATTGGCGATTTCAACGGATGCAAAACTTCCCACCTCTAAAGTCTCGCTGAGATGAATTACTCCGTCAATTTCTGGCGCTTCTCGGTGGCTTCTGCCTATCCCAAGCGAATCCACAAGCACACTAACTGTCTCGCCGATCAAGTCGTCCCGTCGGCGCGCAGTAATCTGATCTTGCATTTCACGCAGTTCAACAAGACGCTCGTTGATTAGCGACTTGTTGACTCGGTCTGGCAAGTCAACTGCATAGGTGCCGTCTTCGGGACTGAACGCGAAAAATCCACACCAATCAAGTTGAGCATCTTCAACGAATTGCAACAACTGGTCATGATCTTCTTCGGTTTCGCCTGGATAGCCGACTATAAAGTTGCTCCGCATTGCTGCTTGCGGCTCGCGCTTTCGAATATCTTCGATGCGATTCAAAAAGCGCGTACCGTCACCCCATCGTCGCATTCGCCGCAGGTGTGATTTGGACACATGCTGTAGCGATAAATCAAAATATGGCACGCCAGTTGCACAGATCGCATCAATCAAAGCATCGCTCAAGTCACTTGGATATAAATAGAGCAACCTGGTCCGTTGAACTTTGCTGGCAACACGATTGACCAAATCTACGATTGAGCCTGCACCGAGTTCGTCAGGTCGATCTTTGCCATAACTGGCAAGATCTTGTGCGACGAGAACAATTTCTTTGGCATCTAGTTGTTCAACTTCGGCAAGAATAGATTCAACATCACGACTTCGTTGAGGCCCGCGAAAACTTGGGATCGCACAGAACCCGCAATTGCGGTCGCAACCTTCGGCAATTTTGATATACGCCCAAGGAGAATCCGATTTGGGTCGAGGCAAATTAAGTAAGTCAAACGCAGGTATCTGCTCGCCCGACACCGTCAGCGACTTCTTGGTCAGTGTTATCGGCACCCCGAAACCTGCAATGTGGTCAGCCTCGGGCAAAGACTCAGCAAGTTCAGAGCCGTATCGCTCGGCCATGCACCCGGTTACGACGACTCGTGCGCCGTCTTTGCGTTGCTTTGAAAGCGCCAGAACCGTATCAATTGATTCTTTCCTGGCGTCTTCAATAAATGCACAAGTATTGACCACAACAAGATCAGCCGCACTCGCATCATCTGTGCGCTCAAGACCATCAAGCAGCAAAGTTCCAATTATTTTGTCTGAGTCAACATCATTCTTTGGACAACCAAGCGATTCAATGTAAAAGCGCTGGGTCACAACTTTCAATGCTATCTAAATAAAATATTTTAACTAGACAACTAGCTGACTAATTACTTGGACTAACTTGCCTTTTGAATCAGTTCGAGTTCTTCAACTGACATCAACACTTCTCGTGGTCGAGAACCCTCACTGGCCGCAACAACACCGCGCTGCTCAAGCATGTCCATCAGCCGTCCAGCACGAGCGAATCCGACTTTAAGTTTACGCTGCAACATCGAAGTACTTCCCTGTTGGGTTCTTACAACTAGATCCATTGCTTGGCGCATCAAATCATCGTCACCTTCGTCACCACTACTTCCGCCGAATACAGCGCCGCTATTCGCAGCGTTAGTGTCGCCTTCAATGCCAGAGACATAAGCGACTTCTGGTGATTGTCTACGCCAGTGCCCGACGATTTTCTTTACTTCATTTTCGCTGACCCATGCCGACTGCAATCGTTGAGAAACAGAAGTGTTGCCTGGCAACATCAACATGTCGCCCATGCCGATTAATTTTTCTGCTCCAGGTTGATCTAAAATTACGCGACTATCGGTGAGGCTTGAAACTGCGAACGCCATTCTCGCCGGAATATTGGCTTTAATAACTCCGGTGATTACATTCACGCTCGGGCGTTGCGTTGCGACTATCAAGTGGATTCCAACCGCACGAGCTTTTTGAGCGATGCGAGTGATGCAATCTTCTACATCGCGCGCCGCAACCATCATCAAGTCATTCAACTCATCAACAACAATCAAAATATATGGGATCCGTTCAAATTTTTTGTCTTCGGGCTGACCAGACTCAACCGACATTTCGCCTCTGTCATAGGCGGCGTTGTATCCAGCGACATCACGGAAACCCGCTTCGACGAGAACGTCATAGCGACGCTCCATTTCTTTTACGGCCCAACCCAGTGCATTGGCTGCTTTTTTAGGATTAGTAACCGGTGCCGTCAACAAATGCGGCAACCTTGCATATTGCCCCATCTCAACTTGTTTCGGGTCGACCAAAATCAACTTCACCTGATCCGGTGTTGCTCGCATCAATACAGATGTGATGATGCAGTTAATCGCACTTGACTTTCCTGCACCAGTCGCACCAGCGATTAATAAGTGTGGGGTCGTCGAAATATTTAGAAACACCGATCGACCAGAAATATCTTTGCCGACTGCGACATCGAGCGGATGATTTGCCGTGCGCGCTTCAGGAGAAACCAATAGGTCTCCAATTGAAACAAGTTCTCTAACTTCGTTTGGTACTTCAATACCAATCGCCGAGCGTCCAGGTATCGGCGCGAGAATTCGCACATCGGTGGCCGCCATTGTGTATGCGATATCCCGAGACAACGAAGTTACTTTTGCAACCTTGACACCGTCGCCAAGCGAAAGCTCGTAGCGAGTAACAGTTGGTCCACGGGTGTAACCGACGAGGACGGTGTCCACACCATGCGAAGCAAGTGCAGTTACGAGTTGGTCTCCACGCTCTCGAATTGTTTGCTCATTTGCTTTCTTATTGCTGGTCAACGAAAGTGAATCTGAGTCTGGAAGGACCCAAACACTGGGTTGCCCCGATGGCCCGAGTGGAATCTCTTGTGCTTCACCCTTGACTGGTTCAAGTTTTTTTGCTGCTCGCTCACGACGTTTTCGTTCACGCTTTGGCTCAAGTCCCTGCTCGCTTTCGGCTTCAGCATCGGCAGAGTCATCTACAGATTCATCATTAACGCCAGTGTCATCGACAGCGTCATCAGCATCTAATTCGTGATCAAAAATTCGTAGCGGTTGCGGATAATTATTGTCAAACTCTTGAGGATCACCCAATAAGTCAAAAAATTCAGTTTCAGCAACCGCTGACTGTTGCGCTCCGGTACTTAATCTCCATAAATACTTGCATAACTCAGGTACCGACATTCCAGTTACGAGCATCATCGACCCAACAAGCAATACCGACAACATTGCCGTTGCCCCAAATTCAGAAAAAGAATTCTGCATTGGCTCGCCAAACAAGTACCCGAACCATCCACCCGTATTATTCTTTGAGTCACTGAAAAAAATATGCACAAGACCTAGCACCACACCTGAAAATAAAATCCAACCGATTGATGTTCGAATTCGGTTATTCCAATCTTTTCGCCGTGCGAGAGCAACACCCAGACAAAGACTCAGAATTGGAAGAAAGTATCGACCCACTCCAAACGATGCCGACAACACAGATTCAATTTCTTGTCCGACAGGTTTAGCCGAATCTAAATACACCGAAAGTACGAGCAAGATGCCCAACGCAATCAACCCAAGCCCACTAAATTCGTGTGCCCGACCTTCAAACAATCTGCCAAAAATTGGTCGATGCTGTGAAACGACTCGAAAACTAGACGAGCCTTCGTCTTGGCGGTGTTCGCGATAGGCGCGGATATGTGGAGCAGGTGAAGGTTTATCCCGCCTTGCGCTCGAATCCGAAGTACGAGTTGACGCTCGATTGGCTGATCTCTTGGCTGATTTCTTGGTTGATTTTTTGGCTGATTTCTTGCTCGGCTTCTTAGTCGCTGTTTTTGATTTCGCCGATTTTGCCACGAAATAACAGTACCAATAGGGCCTACTTCATTAGGGGATATGAAATCTGTACCGCAGCAAGAGCGCCAGCAGTGACGCGAGTGCTACTTCTTTTTGTTCGCCTTGTTGACTTTATTTTTGCCACCGCGTTGCGATTTTGCCGGCACGACGAACTCGGCTGGTATTCGACCATCAAAGTCAAGATCGTTATCGGTAAGTTCAACGACATCGCCGTCTTCACATAGCAACACATTCTTAGGCGCTACGCCCATGATCTTGGCCAACTCGGTGTTCGCAACCATATGCCGATACTCGCCGTGAATCGGAATAAACCATTCAGGTTCTGTGATACTCAAATACATTTTCAAATCTTCGGCTTGGGCGTGACCTGTCGCATGTACATCGGCAATACCCGAATGCACAACGGTGGCGCCCCGTCGCAATAATGCGTCAATGACTTTGTTGACATTGTGCTCATTGCCCGGAATCGCATGGCTCGAAAAAACCACGGTGTCATTGTCGCCTACTTTGACATAGCGACTGTCGCCCTTGGCTAACAGTGTCAGCGCAGACATCGCTTCGCCTTGTGATCCTGTTGAGATGATGCAGATTTCTTCATCTTCGTATTTGCCCAGTGAGTCCGAACTAACCAAACTCTTCTCGGCGATCTTTAATACTTTCAAGTCTCTTGCAAGACGAATGTTGTTGATCATTGACCTACCAAGCGGCACAACGACTCGACCCGAATCAATTGCAGCATCGGCAATTTGTTGAACACGATGGATGTGACTCGCAAAGCTTGCGGTGATAATTCTCTTGCTGCGATGTTCGTTGAACAATTGTCGCAACACAACGCCTACATCTGATTCGCTAGGTGCATGACCCCGCTCACCAGCGTTTGTCGAATCGAGCATCAGCAATCGAATTCCCTCATTTGAAGAAAGCGAACCAAGTCGGGCAAGATCGGTGCGACGAGCATCAACCGGCGTCAAATCAAGTTTGAAGTCGCCAGAGTGAACAATCACACCCTGCGACGTGTGCAATGCGATTGCGTGAGCATGTGGAACGGAATGTGTAACCGGAATAAATTCAACCTCAAATGGGCCTATTTTTACACGGTCGTTATCGTCGACTTCAATAAACTTTGTTTTGTCCGTCAGTCGTGCCTCAGAAATTCGATTTCGAGCCAGACCGAGTGTGAGTGCCGAACCATACAACGGAAAAGAAGCGTCACGTAACAAATATTGCAGCGCACCAACATGGTCTTCGTGACCGTGCGTCGCAACACATCCAACAATTCTGTCTTTGTTTTGAAGTAACCATGTGAAGTCAGGAATTATCACATCAATGTCATCGCCGTGCTCGGCTTTTGGAAACATCAATCCGCAATCAATCAACAAGATTTTTTTATCTTGCTCAATCGCCATGCAATTGCGACCGATTTCACCGAGTCCGCCGAGAAACGAAATCCGAACTGGTTTTGACATTAAGTTTTCGTTAGCGACTGCCAGCAGCACGCGCTGCTTGCAAATTACCAAACACTTTTGCTGCGCGCTCTGCAAGACCAGGAGGTGGTGGTCCCATCGGCAAGCGCGCATCACCAACCGACAAACCAAGATGGTTCATCATCGCTTTGCTCGGTAATGGATTTGGGTTTTCATCGCCAGTCTCAAAAGCAAAACTTTCCAACATTCGCGCGTTCACCGCTCTTGCGCCTGCGATATCTCCAGCGTTCCATTTTTTAAACATCTCTTGGTGATCAGCACCTGTCCAGTGGGTTGCGACGCCGATCACGCCGACTGCACCAATCGCCATTAGCGGCAAAGTTAAACCGTCATCACCGCTGAGAAGTTCAAAACTTTTCGGCACTTGGGTCATCAACATTGCTGTCTCTGCCGGGTTACCACTTGCGTCTTTTAGTGCAGCAACATTTTTTATATCGTTTGCAAGTTTGGCAAGTGTGGCAGTTGAAATCTTTCGACCAGTGCGCACTGGAATGTCATAGACAACGACCGGAAGAGTAGTCGCACCACAAACTGCTGTCATGTGCGCCAAGATTCCCGCTTGCGATGGACGGTTGTAATACGGACCGACCGCAAGCACTCCAGAAATGCCAAGTTTTGATGCTTGTTTCGTTAGGTGTATCGAATGACGCGTGTCGTTCGTGACCGTTCCTGCAATAACCGGGATCGTCACTGCTTCAACAGCTGCACTAAATAGCGAAAGTTTTTCATCGTCGGTCAGAGTTGATGCTTCACCAGTTGTGCCACCAACGACGAGACCATCGTTGCCGTTGTCTTGCAACCACTTTGCGAGACGACGAACACCGTCAAGATCAAGTTCACCGTTTTTATCAAACGGCGTGACCATTGCAGTGAGTACTTGACCGAATCTTGGCATGGTTAGATGCTCAAGGTCGGTAATTTCTTACCGTTGCCATTTTCCAAATATCTACCAAATGAATCTTCGGCCGTTAGCTCACTTGGAATAATAGATTCAAAGTAAGTACGCAGTCTTTCAGGGTCAACATTCCGATTGGCTAACCAATTGTTTTTCACAGACTGGGGGAACTCTAGCTTCAAGTCCACTAATTGGCGGGTACTTGGTATCAATATTTTTTTCGCCGCCGTCAATAATAATTTCAACTTACCTCTTCGGCACGCAGACAAAAATTTAATCAAAAAATGCTTCTTTGTCTTATCTTTAACTTTCAAGAAGATCTCCAATCCTCCTGTGTTTTGTAATCTCCAACAGTAAACATCGTCAAATTTAGTCACGCCTGAAGATTTTTCGATCAGTTCATATCCGCAAGATGAAAATACCCCAAGAACCTCTGCATAAGTAACATTTTTTGCACCTAGCGACTGAGCAATCACTACCCCTGTAAGAGCATTAGCTCTCGACCATTCTTCTCTTATCCTCCAAAGGTAAAACTTAAGTGCCGACTTCGACATTTCAGCCAATGCATGGTTGCAGATGACTACATTAAAGGCCGGAAGATTCACATTGGTATCAGCAACTTTCCACCAAGGGATATGACTCAAGGCCGACGCACTAGGTTCTTCGCTCTCGCTCAAATCTTGATAGCCTTCTCCAACAACGGACGACCACAAATTCTTTTGGTACAAGAAAAGTGCTTGGGCATTCTCAACAGCCGAATATTGATACTCCTTTGCCCAAGCAAGAAGCCCGAGATATCCACAACCGGGGCCAATTTCCAATATTTTCAAACCTGATAAGTTTTCAATTCCCACACGGTTCTCAATAATTCTCAAGTAGTTGAGTGACGCCAAAAGCGCTTTCTTCCCTGTGCCATCGATTCCTAAAAATTTAGTTCCGTAAGCCCTTATCTGTTGGCTCGTCTTGACAAGCAGATTGAATTCGACAGTTGACAATGAACCAATGGTGCCCAAAAGATTCTCAAATTGATTGTCTTTCATCATGTCGTGATAACGCCACAATTCCGACGGGTTCGCAATTCGAAATGGGTACCCTCTACTCTGAAAGGTCGCTGGCTGAAACGTCTGAATAGTTGAATTACCGAATATCGAAAGAGCCTTTGCCTCCCGAGCGTCGTACCGCTTAATTGAGTCAATTAAATCAATGCTTGAAAGCAAAATTTCTTCGCCTGAATCTTTATTTTCAACGAGGCGGTTTTGATAATCATTCATTTATCGAGAGCCTTATCAAACGGCGTGACCACTGCAGTGAGTACTTGACCGAATCTTGGCATGGTTAGATGCTAGCCAGTCAAGAACTCACGGCTGTATGGATTTGCGCGCTGTATCAGTGCGCTGCTTCAACCTCTTTGCCGATTTCGAACTTGAGGTATTCTTCGCCGGTGTTCTCCCAATCTTCGAACTGGATAACACCCATTTCTTCAAAGCGATGACGCAACCAGAAATCATTGCGGTCAAGCAACCCAAGTTTTTTGCAGTTCGGCACGATCTTGGCGAACAACATCTGCTGAAATATTTTGCGTGTCGGGTCGTTAATCAACAATGGGATCACTGATTTCGGATCTACACCCATGTATTGCCAAACTTCTTGTTGCAAGAATCGGTCACGCATTCGGATACTCGCCTCATAGGCGAACTCTTGTCGCTCCATGATCTCTGCATCACTCATTCCGTCGTAAACCTCTTTAAGGCTCAAAACACCGAACGCAACATGTCGCGCTTCGTCGCTCATTACATAACGAAGAAGTTTCTTAAGTAGCGGCTCACCAGTTAATTGGTGCAAATAACCAAACGCTGCGAGTGCGAGGCCCTCAACCATGATCTGCATTCCGAGATATGTCAAGTCCCAGCGCGAATCTTTAACGATGTCGTCAAGCAGTAAACCAAGGTGCGAATTAATTGGGTATCCACCTTCAAGTTTTTCATCAAGATATCTTGCGAACACTTCAACATGTCGCGCTTCGTCTACGACCTGGGTACTGGCATACAACTTTGCGTCGTACCAAGGAACTGTCTCAACTATTTTGGCGGTGCAAATAAGCGCACCTTGCTCACCGTGAAGAAACTGCGAAAGCATCCACTTGCGGCTTTGAATACCGAACTCAAGCCATTCTTTGTCGCCCCATGTTGCAAGTTTTGTATCGGCATACCAACTTGGGTCTACACCATTACCGATTGCTGCTTGATCGGCGGCAACAGTCTTTTCAATGTCGACTGCAGTGTCCCATGGCAAATCGGTTGTGCCATTCCATTGGCTGGTCTTGGCTTTCTCGTAAAGTTTGCGCAACGGTGGACGAGTGAGTGAATAATCCCAAGTGAAGATCGTGTCGGCATTGTTTTTGACAACATGCTCAATCTCATTTGCTGGCGTTACCGGAATACTGAGGATCGCCTCAATATTGTTGATTTGGTCCCGACCGATAATGTCTTGATTTTGTTTTTCTGATATTGACATGGTTCTCCTATTTTTATTTTTTTGATAATTCGTTGATATTGATATGGGTATTAATAAATTTGGCCACGCTCGCTTTGTCTGTGAAATCAAAATGCTCTGAAGGTGTCAAGAAATACGAAATTACAAGACGGGCCAAAACTTCAACCAATGCGTCAGCCTCACGCTTCGGCAAAAAGTCTGCAACCAACGGTGCGAGATATGCAGATGCCACTCGAACAATTCGTGACAACCCATCAATCGTGAATTGCATCAAAGTTGAACCTGGTTCAGTGGCCAGCATCATCGCCAAGTGCTGATCGTTGCGCAACTCGGTTGTAGCCGAAACAATGCACCGAACAAGAAGATCTTCAAGTGATCTTGCGCCATCGGCGCGCTCTAAAAGCGTGGTGAAAAACTCATCTAGTGAACGAACGTGAAGAGCTTCGAGCAAAATTTCTTTTCCGCCTGGAAACATTCTGTAGAGAGTCGCTCGCGAAACACCAGCGAGATCACAAACATCGGCGACGGTGAACCTCGAAACACCCCACTTCTCAATCGCGATCTTTGTCGAATCCAGCACGCGCGTTTCTACCGCGGTGAAGGCCGACTGGTTTGCATCAACTGCGATAGTCATAGTGAGACAATAAGACTCTAACCGTCTCAGTGTCAAGTAGTGCTAGTTTTGGCTCCAATAAATGCACGTTCTTTGGAAAGGAACCTCAATATGACCACCAAATCACGCTTCACGCGCTCGGCAATAATTCTCGGCAGCATCGCTGCTTTGGGTCTGGCTAGTTGCAGTAGCGACAAATCAAGTTCTACCTGCCCGACAATTAGCGAAGGCAAGTTGACCATCGCCACTGGTACACCAGCATTTGAACCGTGGGTTGTTGGCGATGCCCCAGAATCTGGTGAAGGTTTTGAAGCAGCGATTGCTTACGCCGTCGCCGGCGAACTTGGCTACACCAACGAAAATATAGTTTGGGTACGCACCGGTTTCGACGAAGCAGTTCAACCTGGTGCAAAAAATTTCGACTTCAACTTGCAGCAGTATTCGATTACCGAAGAGCGAAAAGCAACAGTTAGTTTCAGCGACCCGTACTACTCGACTAATCAAGCAGTTGTAGGTTTCGCTGACTCGCCTGTGGCAAGTGCAACCAAACTCTCAGAACTCAAAGAACTGAAGTTTGGCGCGCAATCTGGCACGACAAGTCTTGACTTTATTCTTAACGTCATCAAGCCAACTAATGAACCGTTCATTTACGACGACAACGCTGGCGCCAAAGCCGCACTCGAAGCAAAACAAATTGATGCAATCGTTGTTGACTTGCCAACAGCGTTCTACATCAGTGCTGTCGAAATTGAAGGATCAAAAGTTATTGGCCAGTTTCCACTCAGCGATGCCGTTGCCGCCGACAACTTTGGATTGTTGTTTGACAAAGACAACAAACTTGTTGATTGTGTAAACACTGCACTTGCAACTTTGAAAGAGTCAGGCAAATTGGCCGAAATTGAGAAGACTTGGCTGGCCGACAAAACAGACGCGCCAGTTATCAGCCTCGATTAACCAGAGATAGTCAACACGCAAACAAGAACAGAACGCCAGAAATTCGAAAGACGCCAGCGCCAGCGCAGCAGCATCATTGCTGCGCTGAGCACTGTCGTTGTAATCGCGCTACTTATATTTCTGGTGCCGCGCCTCCCACGTTGGGATCGTGTTCGTGAATCTTTCTTTAACCGTGAGAGATTGATTGATTCGTTTCCAAGATTGCTTGACGCATTCGTTTTAGATATCAAGATATTCGCCTGGTCAACGCCGGCAATTATTGCTTTGGCATTAGTTTTGGCGATCGCTCGCAGTTCACGCAACCCAGCACTGTTTCCGATTCGTATTTTCGTGATTGGTTATATCGACATCATGCGCGGTGTGCCGGTTATTTTGTGGATATATCTGATCGGTTTCGGGGTGCCGGGTGTTGGTCTAGAACGCCCATTTAATTCGCCGCTGTTATGGGGTTCGGTCGCCCTAGTCCTAACTTACGGTGCATACATTGCCGAAGTATTTCGCGCAGGCATCGACAGCGTGCACGAATCTCAACGGGCAGCGTCTAGATCTCTTGGGTTGTCGAATTCACAGACGATGCGGTTTGTCATTTTGCCCCAGGCAATTCGCCGCGTAGTACCGCCACTCATGAATGATCTCGTGAGTTTGCAAAAAGATGTCGCCCTTGTCAGTTTGATCGGGCCAATCGAAATACTGCGCCAAGCAAATATCGATAAAGCCAAATTCGCCAACTTCACGCCATACATCGGTGCGGCAATTATCTTTTTGATGATCACAATTCCATTAACACGAACAACTGATTATTTGTTAGCCCGAGAACGCAAAAGAACCTCTGCCACGAGGGTCCGATGAAACTTGAACTTCGCAATGTGCGAAAGAGTTTTGAAGAACGAGTGGTGCTTGCGGGCCTTGACCTCGAAGTGAATGCTGGCGAAGTGGTTTCATTTATTGGCTCCAGTGGCTCAGGCAAAACAACATTATTGAGATGTGTGAATTTGCTTGAGCCAATTGACGATGGTGCGATTTTCCTTGAAGGCGATGAGATCTCAAGTATCGGTCGTGATCCAAACCCAATTCGCCGAAGAATCGGCATCGTGTTCCAGAGTTTCAATCTGTTTCCACACATGAGCGTGCGCCGTAATATCACCCTTGCGCTTACACAAGTTGTCAAAAAATCAGTTGACGATGCGAACGAAATTGCCATTTCACTTCTTAAGCGCTTCGGTTTAGATGAAAAAATTGACTCATACCCAGACCAACTATCTGGCGGTCAGCAGCAACGTGTCGCCATAGTTCGTGCGCTGGCGATGAACCCTGAAGTGCTGTTGCTCGATGAAATAACATCGGCGCTTGACCCCGAACTAGTAGGTGAAGTGCTTGATGTGGTGCGAGAACTTAAAGGCAGTGGAATCACAATGCTGATTGCGACTCACGAGATGAACTTTGCTCGCGAAATTAGCGATCGTGTTTGTTTTTTAGATGCAGGCAAAATCGCCGAACAAGGCTCGCCCGACCAAATTTTTAACAACCCGATTGACGAACGAACCAGGCAGTTCTTGCGCCGAGTTCAGGCAGTTGGCAAAACGTAATCTGAGTATTTTTCGCGAAGAGTTTTTTTAGAGAATTTGCCGACACTCGTTTTTGGCACTTCATCAATGAACACGACATCGTCTGGCACTTGCCATTTCGCCAATCTTGGGCGAATGTAGTCAAGTACTTCATCCTTGGTTAGTGATTCCCCAGGGTTGAGCACAACACATGCAAGAGGTCGCTCGGACCATTTTGGGTGCGGCACACCAACAACTGCAGCTTCCTTGATTTTTGGATGAGACATCAGTTCGTTTTCAATTTCAACAGACGAGATCCACTCGCCACCTGTTTTAATTAGATCTTTTGTGCGATCAACTAGCCGAATGCGTCCAGATGAATCCATGGTTGCAACATCGCCGGTGCGTAGCCAACCGTCATCAGTGAAACTTTCGCCGGCGCGAGCGTCGTTGTAATAAGTCGACGCAATCCACGAACCAGCGCATTGCAACTCGCCGCTCGTTTCGCCATCCCATGGCACAGGAGTAGTCGTACCAGGAAGAACAACTCGACAATCAACACCAAAATTAATTGTGCCGACAGTTGTACGAAGTTCGGCTTGCTCTTCAATTGACTTTTGCTGATCGGCCAAAGACAAGTTGCAAGTTGCCGCGATCGGACTGGTCTCGGTCATTCCCCAGGCTTGCAAAATTGGCAGACCCACAGTTTCGCGGTAGGCCTCGCTGAGCGCTTTTGGCACCGCGCTTCCACCAACAGGAATCACTCGCAACGAAGATGTATCGCGGCCTTTGAGTTCTGGCAATACACCCATCCAAATAGTCGGCACACCTGCGGCCACAGTGACTTTTTCGTTGACAATCAAGTCGGCAATTGCCTTGCCTGATAGATCTGGCCCAGGCAGCACGAGATTTGCTCCACATGCGACTGCAGCGTGCGCAAGACCCCAGGCGTTGGCATGAAACATTGGAACAACAGGCAAAATAATGTCGCTCTCACGCGCACCAAGTGAGTCGACCATCATCGCGCCCATCGTGTGCATAAATGTTGATCGGTGACTATAGACAACACCTTTTGGGTTACCGGTTGTGCCGCTTGTGTAACACATGCTGGCCGCTCGATTTTCGTCGGTGATATTAAATTCAACACCAGACACACCTTTAATTAATTCTTCGTAGTCATACATCTGCATTCCATCGACCGAATCTGGAACATCACCTTTGCCATCGTTCATCACGACAAGATGTTTCACAGTTTTGAATGTTGGCAACAGTGGTGCAATTAAACCGAACAGCGAACGGTCAACGAAAATCACCTCGTCTTCGGCATGATTTGCGATGTATGTGAGTTGCTCAGGGAACAACCGAATATTTAATGTGTGTACAACCCGACCCGTGCATGGTGCAGCAAAATAAAGTTCAAGATGTCTCGCTGTGTTCCAGGCGAAAGTTGCGACGCGCCCATCTGCTGAAATCTTGAGCTTGTCTAACGCGCCGCCAAGTTGGCGAGTTCGCGCTGCCCACTCACCATAAGTGATGCGATCTTTACCAACTGCAGTTGCCGTTGTAATTGTTTTGTCTGAGTGATACTTTTCGGCTCGCTCAAAAATGTGCACCATCGTCAGTGGTGTGTTTTGCATTAAACCTTTCATTGATCCCCCATAATCATTAGTTCGCACAAGACAACGCTTTCCTCACCAAACTTACCAATTCGGCTAGCGTATTACGAATGCGAAAAGCCGTACTCGCTCTTACAACCTTGTTATTTGTGTTCGGCACAATTGGCACGAATATTGGTCCGGCACTAATTGACGAAAAGCCGCGCTTAATATTGCTACTCAGTTC
>CAMCZA010000019.1 GCA_945885515.1 Ferrithrix thermotolerans DSM 19514
GCAAATCGTGCAGGCATATTTGCATATGCGTCAGCCAGTTCTGGTTGGTGAACTTTCGCCCATATCAGCAGTCGTTGCATTCCTCGTTCAGTTATTCCGTAATCGGCGCTAATTATTTGGTCAGGTACCCCAAGAATTGAAAGTACGAACGCAGCAAGTACGCCTGTTCGGTCTTTGCCAGCCGCGCAATGAAAAACTGCCGGCAGCACTTCTTTTGACCCGAGCAAGTTGATTGCGTCAGCAAACTTTTTATTTGCGTGCTCGAGCATCTCGCGGTAAGCCCAAACAAGAAACTCAACGGTGTCTTCAATCACCGGTGTGTCGCCGTCGTTCCATGTTGCATCAATAATTGAGAGGTGATGAAAATTCACGGGAAACTTCTCAACGGGAAATTTGCCACGTGTCTGTAACTCTTTTTCGGTTCGCAGGTCGATTACGGTTTTGACACCCAAGTCGATTACGACTTGTGCATCACCAGTTGTCAAGCGGTAGAGCCCATCGGCCCGAAACAAAGTTCGCCACTTCGTTGATTGACCCGTACTGGTCGGGTATCCGCCAAGATCGCGAAAGTTATGGACCGCTTCAAGGGTGATCAGTCGACGGGGATCATCAGTCAACGAGACGACTTCGGCAGTATTCACGCACGACAGAGTATCGGTTGAAAGTTAATTACAGGTGTTAATTGCTTTACAGATTGGCAAATCATATTTACGCAAGTACAGTCGCTCAGATGAATTCATCATCTCAACTCAAACTTGTCGGTGTAATTGGCTCTGGAATAATGGGCTCAGGTATTGCCGAAGTTATCGCTAAGTCAGGTATCGATGTAGTTATTCGCTCGCGCACCCAAGAAACTGCTGATGCGACGAAAGCAGCGATTGAAACAAGTCTAAAAAAGCAAGTCGCAAAAGCAAAAATTACCCAAGACCAATTAGATGCAGCCATGGCTCATGTTTGCGTGACTGGCAAACTTGAAGATTTGGCCAACTGCGATTTGATCATCGAGTCTGCTGTTGAAGATCTTGTGACAAAAAAAGAACTGTTCACTCAACTCGACAAGATCACCAAGCCGTCGTGCGTTCTGTCAACCAACACCAGTACCTTGCCAGTAATTGAGATGGCAAAGTCAACAAATCGTCCAGACAAAGTTTGTGGAATCCATTTTTTTAATCCAGCAGTATTGATGCCATTGGTTGAAGTTGTCCGACCAATAACAGCAAGCGACGAAACCATTGCATTTGCAAATGAGTTTGTGAAAGCCTGTACCAAAGACGCAGTTCAAGTCGTTGACCGTGCAGGATTTATTGTCAACGCTTTGCTGTTTCCATATTTGAACAATGCGATTGCAATGTTCGAGGCAGGCACAGCAAGCATGGAAGATATAGATATTGCAATGAAGGGCGGCTGCAATTTTCCGATGGGGCCGTTCGCACTGCTAGATCTCGTTGGTCTTGATACTTCAGTTGCGATTCTCAATGCACTTCACACAGAGTTCAAAACCGCCAATCTCGAACCGCGACCGATGCTCAAGAAACTCGTTGAGCAGGGCAAGTTTGGTCGAAAATCAAAGCAAGGCTTCTATAGTTACTAAAATATGAATTGGTAACTGATGAATTGGGATTCAACACCGAGCCCGTTATCAGATTCGGTGTGGGAGTTTCCACCTTCAACGAAGTGGCCAAGAAATGATGTTGTTGGTCGTGGTGCAGATTTAAGCCCGGAGACTTTGATCCACGCTTACCGTCATGGAGTTTTTCCGATGGTTTCGGGTGACGAGTTTGATGATCAACAAGCCACTGATTTGATTTGGTGGTCGCCACAACAACGCGCGGTGATTCCAATCGATCAGCTCATTGTCACTCGGTCGATGCGCCGAAGCGCGCGAAAATTTGAAGTGCGGATAGATACTTGTTTTGAAATGGTTATGCGCGGTTGTGCTTCTCCAAATCGTGACAATGGTTGGATCACAACTGAGTTCATTCAGGCATATGTCAAGCTTCACGAACTTGGTTACGCCCATAGCTTTGAAGTCTTTGACGAAAGTGGATTGCTTGCCGGCGGACTTTATGGTGTGCGCCTCGGCGGACTTTTCGCCGGTGAATCAATGTTTCACTTATTGCGAGATGCATCAAAAGTTGCGTTGATGGCTCTTGTTGAAAAAATGAAGCAATCCGAAATGACGATATTAGATGTGCAGTGGATGACGCCACACCTACAAAGTCTTGGTGCGGTAGCTGTTGAAAGAGAGCAGTATTTACGGCAACTCGCCGTCGCCGTATCCCAATAGTTACGCGCCTAGCCTTATCTAGTGGTGGAAGATCCAATAAAAACTGCGAAGCGTGACGAACCGTGGGTGATGCGTACCTACTCGGGGCACTCGAGCGCTGCTGCCTCTAACGAGTTGTACCGAACGAATCTTGCGCAAGGTCAAACAGGATTATCGATCGCATTTGATTTACCGACGCAGACGGGTTACGACCCTGATCACATTCTTGCCCGGGGTGAAGTAGGCAAAGTTGGAGTTCCGGTTACACACCTTGGCGACATGCGAACATTGCTCGCCGGCATTCCGCCAGGTGAGATGAATACTTCGATGACGATAAACGCAACGGCAGCGTGGCTGCTTGCGCTGTATGTCGCCAACGCTCACGAGCAGAGCGTTGAGACAAGAGATTTGCGGGGCACAACCCAGAACGACATTCTCAAAGAATATTTATCGCGCGGCACTTTTATTTTTCCGCCACAACAGTCACGGCGGATAATCGTCGACATGATCGCGTGGTGCGCGGTTAATGCCCCGAAGTGGAACCCAATTAATATTTGTTCATATCATTTACAAGAAGTTGGCGCGACACCAGTACAAGAGATTGCATTTTCACTTGCCAATGCGATTGATATTTTAGATGCAGTAAAAGCGAGTGGGCAGATTAGTGATGCTCAGTTTCCGCAAGTATTTTCTTCGGTTTCGTTTTTTGTCAATGCCGGCATTCGATTCATCGAGGAAGTTTGCAAGATGCGCGCCTTCGTTGAGTTGTGGGAGAAAATTGGTCGTGAGCGATATGGAATCACCGATGACCGCGCGCTTCGATTTAGATATGGAGTTCAAGTAAATTCGTTGGGCTTAACCGAAGCACAGCCTGAAAATAATGTGCAACGAATTGTGCTTGAAATGTTGGCGGTGACACTTTCAAAAAATGCACGCGCCAGAAGTGTTCAATTGCCGGCATGGAACGAAGCTTTGGGTCTACCGCGGCCTTGGGATCAGCAGTGGTCGTTAAGAATGCAACAGGTTTTAGCCTTTGAAACTGATCTGCTCGAATACGAAGATATTTTTGACGGGTCAAAAGTCATTGAATCGCGAACCTCGCAGTTAGTCGAAGCAGCATGGGGCGAACTTGGCGAGATTCTGACAATTGGTGGCGCTTTTGAAGCGGTTGATGTGCTCAAGGGCAAATTAGTCAGTTCAATGTCAGGTCGCACAAGCAGAATTGAAAAGGGCGATCAAAAAGTTATTGGTGTAAATGTTTTCACCCAGTCTGCGCCATCGCCACTAAGTGGAGCAGACAACATTCTCAAAGTTGACCCAAAAATTGAAAATCAAATGGTGGATGCACTACAACAGTGGCGCAAAACACGCGATCAAAAAGTAGTTGACTCCGCGCTTAAATCTTTGCAATCTGCGGCGCACGACGGTTCAAATTTGATGCCGCCGTCGATTCAACTTGCTCGAGCCGGTGGAACAACTGGTGAGTGGTCGCAGGCATTGCGTGATATTTTTGGTGAATACCGAGCGCCAACTGGAGTTGGTGGTGTTTCTGGCAGACATGGTCATTTATTAAATGATGTCTCCGATTTTGTAAAAACGATTGTTGGTGGTCCGCCGCGACTTTTGGTGGCAAAGCCCGGGCTTGACGGTCACTCAAGTGGCGCAGAGCAAATAGCAGTTGCCGCCCGCGATTCTGGAATGGAAGTTGTTTATAGCGGAATTCGTTTGACGCCAGAGCAAATTGCGGCCTCGGCACGCGATGAAGACCCAGATGTGATTGGACTTTCTATTCTCTCAGGCTCACACCTGGCATTGGTACCCGAAGTAATTTCTCAGTTAAAAAAAGCAGGCGTAACTTCGCCGGTGGTTGTTGGCGGAATCATTCCCGAGGACGATCGTCAAAAATTAACGGATCTAGGTGTTGTAGCGGTTTACACTCCAAAAGATTTTGACATCGCACGAATCATGCGAGACATCGCCGAGATCGCTGTGAGGCGTCGCCAGAAATAATTTAGGGCTTCATTGTTGTAGAAGGAGCCACAGGTATGAACCCGTTTGCCGGTGGAAAGATCAGAACATCGCCAGACTGAACATAGTCAGAGTTTGTAATCCCATTTAAATCCATAAGTGCTTGCATGTCGAGTAGGTAATTAGAGGCAATGCCATAAAGCGTGTCACCAGCTTGAACAATATATTGAAGTGGCTTTGTATAAATCGTTGTCGTCACGGGCACTGATGTGGTGGTCGCAAACAAAGTTGTAGATGTCGGTGGGTCATCACCTTGTTGTGCAAACACGAGCGACAAAACCCCACTTGTAAGTGTGATCATAAGCAATGAAATCTGCAGCTGACCTTTAATAAACATTGTTGTTAAGGCTACGCGCATAAAACGGTTATCTTGCGATCACCATGTCATCTAACCTGAAAGCATGAAAGTACTTGCGGCTGTAGATAAATTTCGAGGCACTGCAACCGCAGAGCAGGTCGCAACAGCAATTGGTCACGCATGTTGGCAACTTGGTCACGATTGCATTGAGCGCCCGCTCGCCGATGGTGGAGAAGGAACTCTTGAGGCTCTTGGTGGCGCAAACAGATCAACACTTGTTACTGGCCCGTTGGGTGATCCGATTAATGCACCGTGGCGTCTGCACCGTGGCACGGCAATTATTGAGATGGCATGCGCATCTGGGTTGATGCTTGTTGGCGGTCGAGAAAAAAATGACGCTGTTGCAGCTTCGACAACAGGAACCGGCGAACTTATTGATGCCGCATTAGATCTTGGCGCAACGCGAATCATTGTGTGTCTTGGTGGATCTGCGACAACAGATGGCGGGCTCGGTGCAGTTCGCGCTATTCAAACACCGGCACGACTCAAAGGTGTTGATTTTGTGGTCGCATGTGATGTAACCACGCCGTTCACTGATGCTGCAAAAGTTTTTGGCCCACAAAAAGGTGCATCTTCGGCACAGGTAAATTTTCTTACAACTCGACTTGAACGGCTTGTGCAGATGTATCAAGAAACATATGGCGTAAATGTTTCTACTTTGTCCGGTGCTGGTGCCGCTGGCGGTCTTGCAGGTGGACTGGCGGCGCTTGGCGCAAAACTTGTGCCAGGTTTTGATCTCGTGGCAGAAGAAGTTTTACTTGATGAACTTTTAATCGGTGTTGATTTTATTGTCACTGGCGAGGGATTTATGGATAGCGAAAGTTTCGCCGGCAAAGTAGTTGGATCAATGTCGGAACTTGCGACTGAAAATAAAATTCAAGTTGCAGCAATTTGTGGCGAGGTTCATCCAAGTGTGAAAGACCGGATTAAAGCACTCAGCCTCGTCGAGTTGTTTGGTCGCCAGAGCGCAATGCAACAGCCCCTGCAGTGCATTGAACAGGCCGCATTACAACTCTTGCACGACGCTAAATGATTTGAAGAGTATTTTTTAGCCGGTTGTAGTCGTTGGCGCGACTGGCACGACCGGAGTAACTGGCACAACTGGCACGACAGCCGCGGTACTTGGCAAGAGAGGAATGCCTGCAATATCTGTACCAAGCAAAATCAGCACACTGGCTTCACCGAGTCCACCAGTTTCAGTTGGAATTGGTGCAGGCATCGCGGCAACAGCAACTCCGCCAAGTTCTTTGGCGACTGCTGCTGCAGAGGCTTCACTACCGAGCAGATAGTAAACAACGGTCACAGTTTGTTTGGGCGTTATTTCACTTTTGTTCATTGCAGGTTGGACGATAAAGCCACGACCTTGTAATTCAGTTGTCAGCTGACCAGCACTGCCAGCAATACCTGAAGCGTTAGCAATTTGAACTTTAAAAGCGGTCAACACCAATGTTGATGCAACAGGAACTTCAACTAGTGATGTTTCGGTTGTAGCAATCGTGTCTTGGGTCGCTGCTGGCAGAGTTTGAGTTGAAGTACCTCCACCTCGAATATCTCGCAATATGAAAAATCCAAGCAAAACCGCGAGCACAACAATAATAATTGACAAGGTTGAATTTACATTTGAAGGGCCACCAGAGGATCGCCTTCCAGAGGAGCGACGATCGGGAAGTTGTCGATCTGGGCGAAATTGCTCTTGACTCATACCTATTTAAGTTATCGCATTATCCGAACCGAGTGGTTTATACCTAAGTTATAGGTTGGGAATTAGTTTGAGCCGAGGGTGGGGATTGAACCCACGACCTACCGCTTACAAGGCGGTTGCTCTGCCACTGAGCTACCCCGGCGATTTTTCTTCGCCGTCAGTGTACGGCAGATATTTGATTGACAGCGTTTTTGAGTGAACTGATTTTATTTAGTCATGCTTCTTGTTCGAACGATTTCATAGGTTGCCAAAGCGGCGGCAACAGAAACATTCAGCGAGGACAGTGATCCAAGCATTGGAATATTTGCCAGTGAGTCGCAACGCTCGCGCACAAGTCTGGATAGGCCTGGTCCTTCAGCACCCAGAACCAGGCAGATTGAATCAGTGGCGATCGCGCCAAGTTCGAAAATACTTTTCTGTGCAGAGTCGTCTAGTCCGACGATTACAACTCCTGCTGATTTCATTTCAGACAGTGCGCTTGGTAGCCCACCAACGACACACATATTTAAATATTCAATGGCACCTGCAGCGGCTTTTGCAACTGTTGGTGTGATGTGAACTGCACGATGTCGTGGCAAAACTACAGCGTCAACACCAGCACCGTCGCAACAACGCAAGATTGCACCAAGGTTTCCTGGGTCGGTTACTCCGTCTATTGCAACCAATAAAAGTGCTTTGTCACGCGGAGCGTTAAGTAGATCAGCCAACAAAGTTTCTTCTAGTGATGCAGCCTTTGCCAAGACTCCCTGCGGTGCTTCGCTGCGCGCTTCTCTTTCGATCTCGCGACGAGAAACATTCATCACTTGAATTCGTTGATCACGCGCGATTTCTAAAATATCGTCAATCACCGGACTGCTTTCGATGTCATTTGCAATCCAGATTTCATGAATTCTGCGTCGCGCGCCGAGTAGCAGTTCTCGCACAGCCTGGCGACCCTCGATTTGTTCTCCGCCAAGGCCGTGTTCTTTATGCGCTGGCCGATTACTGCCTTGAGTCGAGCGACCAGTTCGATTAGGACGCTTAGATAAATCAATTCGCTTTGGACTATTTGGATTACGGCGATTGGTCCGCTTATTTGGACGACTGTTTCGATCTTGACTCATGATAAAAAATTAAACATTCTGAGTCACAACAGCAACCGCCCAACAAGCGATTCCTTCGCCGCGGCCAAGAGACCCGAGTCCTTCGGCGCGCCGACCCTTAATAGTTACTGATGCCCCAGCAGCAGAACTTAGTTTTTTTTGCATCTCATCTCGATGGAGCGAAATCTTTGGTTGTTCACAGACGACGCTGCAATCAATATTGCCGATTTCGAAGTGATTTTCTTTCGCCATCTTCGCCACGTTCGAAAGCAAGATTAATGAGTCGACATTTTTCCATTTCGGGTCAGTATCCGGAAAGTGCTCGCCAATGTTTCCGAGTCCACAGGCGCCAAGAATTGCTTCGCTGACAGCGTGGGCAATCACATCGGCATCGCTATGACCGATGAGTCCACGCTCGTTGGCAAAATGCACGCCGCCCAAAATGAGTTTGCGATCAGTATCTGATTGGTCAGCAAATTTATGAATATCAAAGCCTTGTCCAACTCGAACTTTGATCGCCATAAAAGAATTCTTACACTTCGCCGCGGGTTATTGCGCGAGCCCAGTTCATATCTTCTGGTGTCGTCAACTTGCGATTAAGTGGGTCACCGTGAACTACGACGACTCGACCTCCGTTTAATTCAACCAATGTTGCATCATCTGTACTTTCTGGATTTGTCGAGTGTGCCTCACGCAATGTCTTCGCACGAAAGGCCTGTGGTGTTTGAACTGCTACAAGTTGAGCACGATTTGGCGTCGAAATCACGACGCTTTCATTTGAAATAAATTTGATTGTGTCAACAACTGGCAACCCCGGAACGGCGCCGTCGGCACCGGCACAAATCGCGTCAACAACCTCATCAAACAAGAACTCGGAGGCAAATGGTCGTGCAGCATCGTGGACGCAGATGATTGTCGCATTTGCGGGAACAGCGGCCAAGCCGCACCGCACCGATGCACTTCGTGACGAACCGCCAACGACCCCATGTTCGCGTTCGGCGTGTGTGGCAGGTAAAACTACGATTACCCCGTCGCTTGCAGCACGAGCGGTTTCAACTGCCCAGTCGACCACGCGACGATCGTGAATTAGCTCAAATTGCTTCGGACTACCAAAACGAGTGCCAGAACCAGCGGCGACGACAATTGTCCATATTATTTCACCAACTCTTTGCGTTGGCAGGGTGTTCACGCCTCTTTAGGTTAGTACCGTCAAGTATCAATGGCACACGAACAACTTCTTGCAGATAGTGAGTTTTTTGCGGAGACACCCGCAGATGTGCTTGCTTCAATTTCAGCACAGGGCGAACTAAAAAATTTACAGCGTGGAGATGTGTTGTTCAAAGAAGACGACATCCCGGAGTCGATGTATATCGTTCTGTCGGGACGAATCGCAATTGTGATCGGTAATCGTCCATTAGACAGTCGTGAGAGCATGCTTGCACTGATGGAGCGCGGAGATTTATTTGGTGAACTTGCGTTGCTTGATGGCGGTAAGCGAAGTGCGATGGCTCGAGCGATTGAAGCATCGTCGCTGGTACAGATTCCATATGCGCCGGTGCGTGCTGCGTTGCAGTCGAATCCGAAAATGCTGTGGGGAGTTACAAAGTTGCTTGCCACGCGTTTGCGAATAATGGATGAAGTTCTTTCGGACAGCGTGTTTTTAGATGTAACTGGCCGAACTGCCAAACGACTACTTGAGTTATCAGGTGGAAAAGATGAATTCGTTTTACCAATTACTCAAGAAGAACTTGCCGGAATGGTTGGGGCATCTCGCGAACGAGTGAATAAAGCAATTGCAAGTTTTATTAGGCTCGGTTGGCTTGAGCAGCACGATCGCCGCTATCGAATCTTGACCCGCGCAAAACTCGAGGTCCGAGCGAGCTAGTGCGAGCGAGTCGTGGCTAGTGCGAGCGAGTCGTGGCTAGTGCGAGCTAGTACTAATTAATTAGCCAATTTTGAGCGTGAGCAAACGAATCAATTGCGTCTTGTGCCCGGTGTGCAGGCCGCGAAGCATCGTGCGCAAAACCATGCTCAGCATCTGGATAAATTTCGGTGCGGACACCAACACTTTTTAATTCAGCAACATCTGCAGCCGGCGTGTACGGGTCTTTGCCACCGATAATCGCCAAGACTCGGTCAGCGTTACCTGCTTTCAAAAAATCAAGTGGCTCAGCATGTGTTGCGCTTCGCCAACCTTCTGGAAGTTTTATCATCCCATAGAAAGAAACAATCTTTTGAAATCTCTCGGCGCCTGCAGAATTAAAGCAGTACATTCCTCCCATACAAAAACCCATCAAGCCGACTCTTGGTGTGCCGAGTGCGTCAGCGGCTTGAAGTAGATCGCGCAAATGTGTCTGGTCACTGAGTGTTGGTACGGCCGCAAATCGGGGCTCAATTTCTGCACCTAAAGTGTGACCAGGAAATGGGTCGACAGCACAAACTGCCATGTTCCAGTCTTTTGCTAATCGCGCAACGAGGTCATCGAATAATTTTCGCAGTCCAAAAATATCTGGTGCAATAACTAATCCCATCGCTGGGTTGTTTACAGTTTGATCAATTTCGCATTGGGTGCCAGATGGCAATGTGATTCGCATCAACCAATTATGGCGTGTTTATTTGCCAGTGAGAGTTTCGGTGAGACTTTACGGGCGAGTCGCGGTGGTGCTATTTCGCACGATGTTGTGCATGACACAACTCACGACAACTCATCAACAAACAACGACAACTCAACCAGCACTGGTATGGAGCCCAGGCATTGCCCAAAGACCGGCTAGTCCTATTTCACGATTGATAAGAGAATGGCAAGTGATCAGCGTGCGAAACAGAGAGCTTGAAATTGTCAATTCGTGGTCGTTGCCCGGCCCGAGAGTCACTCATCTTGACGAAGTTTTAGTTCGTGCCGGTTTTAATACGGCACGAGATGACTCGCAAGGTGATCACTATTTGTGGCTATTGGTCAAGCAGGCGACGAGCGACGATCTGGCGGCGCGGATTGTCTTGCAAAGAATTTTGCCACCGCTATTGGCGATTGCACGGCGCCGCGGTCGGATTGTTGAAGGTGGGATTGACACAGCAATTGCCGATGTTTTGCCGAGCGCATGGGGAGTGATTCGAAAATATCCATGGCATCGGCGATCAAATAAAGTCGCCGCAAATCTGGTGCGTGACAGCGAATATTACGCGTTTGTACACGGCAATCGTTCAAAGCGTTACAAAGTGATTCCGATTGATCCGCTTGTACTTAGTGAATCACTTGTTGCACCACAAGATGAGTTTGACGAGGAGATAAACCTGGACAAACTAATTGCGCTTGCATTGGCGCAAGGAATCAATCCAAAACACATTGCGATTTTGCGCGCAGTTGCAAGTGGTGAAAATGCGTCAGCAATTGCAACGCGATATGGAGTTGCAGAACGCACTGCGCGTGCTTGGCGGGCCAAAGCGATTAGCGAGTTGCGTGTACGAACGCGGTGTGCTGTGTGAGTTTGGTTGTGCGCAATCGCAAACTGTTTGTCACCACAAAAATACTTGAAAATGCCATTGCCAACCCGGCCCACATCGGATTTAAATATCCGAGCGCCGCAAGTGGAATAGCAGCGATGTTGTAAGCAAAGGCCCAAAAGACATTTGCAGTAATCGTGCGAAGTGTTGCGCGTGAGAGCAAAATCGCATCGGTCACTAATCTCAAGTCGCCACTAATGATTGTCAGATCGCTGGCGTGCATCGCAACATCTGTTCCAGTTCCCATTGCTATTCCAACATCTGCTTGGGCTAGTGCCGCAGCATCGTTCACTCCGTCGCCAACCATTGCAACCGCGTAGCCGCGTTGTTGTAGATCTGAGACAACGCGAACTTTTTCATCTGGAAGAACCCCGGCGATCACTTGTTGATCGTCAGATTCAATGCCGACTTGTTGAGCAATCGCAATTGCGGTTGCCTGATTGTCGCCAGTTAGCAGAATCGGACGCAGCCCAAGTTTGCGTAGTTCGGCGATTGCTGTTGCACTAGTCGATTTTGGTTGATCAGCGACAACACAAACTGCTTTCACCGCTCCATCAATTACAACCAACACGGCCGTATTTCCACCGTTGCGCGCGCTCTCAAGAGATTTGCGGATATCAGATGGGATTATTACGAGACTCTTGCTAAACAAAGATTCACGCCCAACCATAATCTTGTGTCCGTCAACAATTCCGGAAGTGCCCATGCCCGGCGATGAAACAAACTCGCTGACATTTGGCAATGTACCAAATTCTTTGCGAGCAGCATTGGCAATGGCTCGGGCAACTGGATGTTCACTGGCATGTTCGAGCGCGCCAGCCAACTTAAGAACCTCGTTGCGATTTGCGCCCGACGCAACGACGACATCAACTAGTTGCATTACACCAGTTGTGATTGTTCCAGTTTTGTCAAATACAACGGTGTCGATACGTCGTGTGCTTTGCAAAACATCAACACCTTTAATAACGATGCCCATTTGTGCAGCCCGTCCACTGCCGACCATCAATGCAGTTGGCGTTGCGAGTCCGAGGGCACAAGGGCAGGCGATAATCAATACCGCTACTGCCGCAGTGAAAGCATGCGTCGTGGATGTGCCCCAGATATACCAGGCGATAAATGTCGCAACTGACAGACCAATAACTGTTGGCACGAACACACTGCTCACTCGGTCGGCAAGTTTTTGCACTGGTGCTTTTGTCGTCTGTGCATCGCGCACCAGTCGTGTTATTTGAGCAAAAGTTGTTTCGGCACCAACCCGAGTCGCGCGAACAACTAGTCGCCCCGTGAGATTTACGGTTGTGCCGGTAACCGTTGTGCCTGGGGCAGCATCAGTTGGCACACTTTCACCCGTCAACATTGAAACATCCAAGGATGAATTACCTTCGACGACGACGCCATCGGCAGGAATAATTTCACCCGGTCGCACAACCAACAGATCATCAACACGAACTTGCGCTGCATCAATCGTGTGTTCTTCTGAGTCACGAAGAACCGTTGCCGTACGGGCGTTGAGTGCAAGCAGAGAACGCAATGCATCGCCTGCACGATTTTTGGCTCGAGCCTCAAAATATCTTCCTGCGAGCAAGAACACAGTGACTGCAACAGCAACCTCTAAATAAATATGAGTGCTGTCCCCAGACTTCATTGTCATGCTCGTCATGTTCATTGAATGTGCCGAACCACGATAAATATTTTCAACTGCATCGCCCCAGATAATCACCCAAACTGACCATGCCGTAGACGCAAAAACGCCAATTGAAATAAGTGTGTCCATCGTTGTTGAGCGATGGCGAGCATTCATCAGCGCAGCACGATGAAACGGCCACGCACCCCAGGTGACGACTGGTGCACTAAGCACGAGAGCCAGCCATTGCCAGTTTTTGAACTGCAAATTCGCGATCATTGAAATCAGAACTACGGGGATACCGCAAACCACCGATGCGGTGAGGCGGGTCAACAACATTGCGACTCGGTCCTTGTTTTCTGTTTCCAACATTTCAGGAGTTGTGTCCGCCAATAGGCGAGCACCATAACCAAGTGAAGTGACCGTGTCGATTAATGCACTGGGGACAATCGTCGTTGATGAAATTTTGATGCGCGCTGACTCTGTCGCAAAGTTCACCGTTGCTGTTACACCATTGATTTTGTTCAAGCCTTTTTCAATCGTCATTGCACAGGCGTTACATGACATTCCAGAAAGACTTAGATCTACTTGCACGGCAGTGGATTCCTTAGCCATTAGTTGTTTAAGTCTCGCACGCTAAGTGGCTAATCACACTTGGGCCGACATAGCTCTTTTTATGTGTTTGTTCAATAAATCACTAATATGATTTTGTGAAGTCATTTAAAAGCTCTGTGTTGTTTCTAGTTTTAATGATTTCGGGGTGTAGTTCGTCAACCGAATCAGGCTCGGCTTTTAACGACGAAGATGTGATGTTTGCCCAAATGATGATTCCACATCATGAGCAAGCAATTGAACTCGTCGAGATGGCTGAAAATCCTGCTACCGAGGCAGGACCCGACCTGATTTCTCTGGCGGCACAAATAAAAAATGCTCAGGGCCCTGAGATTAATTTGATGAAGAACTTTTTACAATCATGGGATCAGCCAGTTTCGGGACATTCATCAATGGGTCATGGATCAACCATGAAGGGAATATTGTCTGGCGAAGAACTCAAGAAATTATCATCTTTGTCCGGCAATGCTTTTGAAAAAGAGTGGTTGCTGAGCATGACCGCTCACCATGAAGGCGCAATCGAGATGGCCAAATCTGTTGAGCGCGACGGCGCAAACTCAGAAGTTCGTCTGCTCGCTGCAGAAATAATTAGTAGTCAGAATGTAGAAATCAAATTAATGAAGACGATGTTGGCGAAGCTATAAAAACGCGAAGCAATTCGTCGATTCAGCTCCACTTAGATTGGCCGAACCTGTAACCCACACTGCGCACAGTTTCAATCAGGTTTGCATGTTCCTCGCCTAATTTTGCCCGCAAACGACGAATATGAACATCTACCGTGCGGGCACCACCGTAATACTCGTATCCCCAAACACGCGATAGCAAAATTTCACGACTAAAAACTTTGCCAGGGTTTTGCGCCAAAAACTTCAGCAACTCGTACTCCATATATGTCAGGTCAAGGGGGTTGCCACCAAATGTTGCTTGATATGTTTCGGTGTTGAGCACCAGGCCGCCGTATTCAATTAGCGATTCACGCGATACAGATAACTCTGTGTAGAAGAGATGCCTCAGACGCGAGTCAAGTTCGCGCGGATGAATCGGCGCAAGGCAAAAATCATCGAACAGGTCGTCGCGCATTTCAAGATCTGCAAGTTGCGCACCGCTGACGAGAACTATTATTCGTTCGACAGCGTTTTCGCGTCGACGAAGCGCGCGACACATCGCCCATCCAGCTTCGGGGTCTTCGCTACATTCAACAACAGCCCCTGCCCAACCGTTTGCTGGTTCAAGTTGGGCAATTGCGTCATTATTTTTGACTGCCTTCCACAAATACCCAGAGAGATCTAAAGTTCGAGCAACATCTATCGGCGCAGGATCAGGAAATACAGCAAGAAGTCGAGTCGCGTCGTTAGTCATTTTCTTCTCAAAGTGAACGCAGGTAGCGATTTAGTTCGTACTGACTGATGTGTGTTTTGTAACCGCGCCACTCTGCACGCTTATTTCTCAAGAACCATTCAAAGATGTGATCGCCGAGAGCATCGGCAACAAGTTCTGAACGCTCCATTACACGCAACGCATCAGACATTGACTGCGGAAGTTGTTCTATGCCGAGTTTCGCCAACATGTCGTCGCCCATCTCAAAGAGATTTGCGTCCGCTTCTTGTGGAAGTTCATAGCCTTCTTTGATGCCGCGCAAGCCAGCAGCAAGGATCACCGAGAATGCGAGATAAGGGTTGCACGCTGGGTCTGGAGAACGATATTCGATTCGAGTTGCGCTCTCGCTGTTGCGCTTTTGAACTGGAACGCGAATTAAACCGCTGCGGTTATTTCGGGCCCACGAAATATGTACGGGTGCTTCAAAACCCGGCACAAGTCGTTTGTAACTATTCACGGTCTGATTTGTTATCGCGGTAATTTCTGCAGCATGACGCAGTAACCCGGCCATAAATTGTTTTGCCGTTTGCGACAAGTTGTATGGATCATCGGCATCGTGAAATGCGTTCTGCTCGTCTTTGAACAGACTCAAATGCAAGTGCATTCCAGAACCTTGAACACCTTCAAGTGGCTTGGGCATGAAAGTTGCGTGCACATTGTGGAGCGCAGCGATTTCTTTGACGACCAAACGAAAAGTCATCACACTGTCGGCCATCGTCAATGCATCGGTGTGGCGCAGATCAATTTCGTGTTGGCTGGGGGCATCTTCGTGAAAGCTGTACTCAACTGGGATGCTCATTGTTTCTAAAGTTCGAATTGTTTCTTTGCGCAGAGAACTCGTGATGTCTGTGCTTGTTAAATCGAAGAAGCCACCTTCGTCAAGCGGAACAGGTCGTGAATCGACGGCTGGAGGATCAAAGTAAAAATATTCAATGTCTGGTGCGACATAAAACTGGTAGCCAAGTTCGCGCGCATTATTCAAGTTGCGCCGTAAAACTTGGCGCGGGTCTCCGTCAAACGGTGTGCCATCTAATTTCGCGACGTCACAAAACACCCGAGCCTCTGCACCTTTTGGGTCAACCCACGGAAGAACTTCAAATGTGTTGGCATCTGGAAGTGCAAGCACATCACTTTCTTGCACACGACTAAAGCCATCAATCGCCGAGCCGTCAAAAATCATGCCGTCGTTGAGGGCATTCTCCATTTCGGCAGGACTTATTGCAAAACTTTTTAAATTTCCGAGAACATCTGTGAACCACAGGCGTACCAAACGAATGCCGCGTTCTTCGACGGTCCGCAATACATAATCACGCTGCTGTTCGATCATCTCAACACCAGTTTCGGTTAGAAAGCATGAATATAGTCTGCCGTCGTTGCCGCGAGAATCACTCGGGTAACGACGGCAGAATAATTATTTCTTTCGAGCTTTTTTCTTCGCAGGCTTCTTAGGTGCGGTCTTTCCGGTCTTAATTATCTTTGGGCTTCCACACACTGTCTCGAGAATTAATTGTGTGACGATGTATGGATCCATATTTGCATTTGGTCGACGGTCTTCGGCATAACCTTTTTTGTCACGAGCAACCTGCCACGGAATTCGCACGGAAGCACCTCTGTTTGAGACACCATATGTGAACTTGTTGTACGGCGCAGTTTCGTGCTTGCCAGTCAATCGGCTTTCAATATCGTGACCGTAGTTGCTGACATGCTCGTTGATACGCGTTCCGAGTGCTTGACATGCGTCGTCAATCGCTTTGTAGTTTGACCGCATATCTTTTGTCGAGAAGTTGGTATGGCAACCTGCACCATTCCAGTCTCCGTGTTGTGGTTTTGCGTCAAGCGAAATCACTACGTCATAATCTTCGGCGATTCGGTGTAGTAGCCAACGAGCAACATGAAGTTCATCACTCACTCGAAGTGCATCAACTGGACCGATTTGAAACTCCCATTGACCAGGCATAACTTCGGCGTTAGTTCCTGAAATATGTAGACCTGCTTCAAGACACATCTCTGTGTGAATCTCGACGATGTCTCGACCCATTACTCGGCCTGCACCCACGCCACAGTAGTAAGGACCTTGCGGTTCTGGTTCGCCAGAAAGTTCTGGAAAACCAAATGGGCGACCGTTGAGACGCATCATCGTGTATTCCTGTTCAATTCCATAAATCATTTTTTGAGCGGCATACTTTTTTGCAACAACTGCGCATGCTGCTCGTGAGTTTGTCGGATGAGGCTTGCCAGTTGATGCAACTAATACTTCGCACATCACGAGAACGTTTTTGCCACCGCGAATTGGATCTTTGCAACTAAAAACTGGATTGAGAATGCAGTCAGATGCTTCACCAGTTGCTTGGCTCGTCGACGAACCGTCAAATCCCCAAATCGGTAATGCCTTTGTGCCGTTTTCAATGATCTTTGTTTTTGACCGCAAAGTTGGAGTTGGCTCGACGCCGTCAACCCAGATGTACTCAGCCTGATATGCCATGAAGTTTCCCTTCGTAAGAAATGTGCCACGCTGGCGCATTTGGAACTTCTACAGTTTTACCGACTGCTGTTTCTGAAGCGTTGTCCGAATGTAAACGGCGTGTGAAGTTTTGTCTCGGTAGCCTGATTCTGTGGCCGATTTCGCCAAACTTCGCGTTGGGTTAGCCCAAATCAACCCGACAGTCGGGGCGTTATCGGCAAACGCCGCCAAAATTCTTGACTACTACAGGCAGGCTGTGGCGGCTAACTGTCATCTCGTGGCGTTTCCCGAGTTGTCACTGACTGGTTATCCGCCCGAAGATCTTGTTTTGAAACGAGGATTTGTCGACGACAACCTGTCGACACTTGAACAAATAGTCAAATCTGTGGGTGACACTATTGCCGTAATCGGATTTGTTGATCGAGATGCTGTTTCGGGAGACATTTTTAATGCAGCGGCCGTGTGTCGTAATGCTTCTGTGCTCGGCGTATATCGAAAACACTTGTTACCGAACTACAACGTGTTTGACGAACAAAGATATTTCACACCAGGAGTAGAAAACCCGCTGTTTGCAGTGAACGATATTTGTTTTGGTGTAACTATTTGTGAAGATATTTGGCAGGCCGATGGCCCGGTTGCAGAGCAAGCTTCGTTAGGTGCGGTTCTAAATATCAATATCAATGGGTCACCATTTCATGGAGGCAAACTTGATGTGCGCCACGAAATGTTGAGTGCTCGGGCGCGTGACAATAAATGTGTCATTGCGTATGTCAACCAGGTTGGCGGACAAGACGAACTAGTTTTTGACGGCGGTTCAACTATTTGGTCAGGTGATGGATCGCTTGTTGCTAATGCTGCCCAGTTCGTAGGAGAGTTGCTTATTTGTGATTTGTCATTACCAAAATCAACCACTAACTCAGAACTTTTATCTACACAATCTGTCGGTAGGACTAGTCAGCCTTTGGCCGAGATTGCGCAAATTCACGCGGCACTAGTTCTTGGCACTCGCGACTATGTTTTGAAAAACGGTTTCACTGACGTCGTAATCGGTTTATCTGGTGGTGTTGATTCTGCGCTTGTTGCAGCAATCGCAGTTGAAGCTCTCGGCGCAGATCATGTACATGGTGTTTCAATGCCATCGCGCTATTCATCTGATGGCTCGCGTACCGATGCACAAGCACTCGCAAAGTCTTTAGGCGTTGAGATGCAAACAATTTCAATTGAACCTGCATTCAGTTCGTATTTAGAGATGCTTGAGCCAAGTTTTGCGAACCGAGCGACAGATTTGACGGAGGAAAATCTGCAGAGTCGCGTTCGAGGAACAACACTGATGGCGCTCTCAAACAAGTTTGGGTGGATGGTTCTGACAACGGGCAACAAAAGTGAAACTGCCGTTGGCTATTGCACTTTGTATGGCGACTCGGTTGGTGGATACGCAGTAATCAAAGATCTATTCAAAACAAAAGTTTATGAATTGTGTGAGTTCATTAATGAGCGCGCTGAACGCGAAATTATCTCGCGAGCAATAATTGACAAAGCCCCATCTGCTGAGTTGCGACCGGATCAACGTGATGATCAGAGTTTGCCGCCTTACGAGATTTTAGATTCGATTCTTGAGTTGTACATTGAAGATGACCTCACGGCACAACAAATAATTGCGCTCGGATACGACGCTGACCTTGTCAAGAGAATTTCGCGACTCGTTGACATAAATGAATATAAGCGACGACAGGGTGCTCCAGGTGTACGAGTAAGCACGAAGGCATTTGGTAAAGATCGGCGATTGCCAATCACAAATAAATATTCTGGGTAGATCAAAAAACCAGACAGCGTGAACTAGACCGTGTGAACTAGACCGCCGCGCCGGTGATAAAGAAACATCAACAGCGCTGCAACTAAAGCCGAGATAGCCCCAATCAAAGCCGGCATTGCAATTGAGTTGCTCGATTCATAGGCACGAGTTGCTACAAAACTCATTACTCCACGACCAAGAGTGCCAGCACCGATTACTAGTCCAAGACCACTACCTGGGCGTTTTGGCACGAGATGTGTTGCAAGGGGCAACATACTGACAACAGCAAACTCGAAACCCAAGATGTAAACCATCAGTGCTAAAAGTCCAATAATTAAATTGTCTGAAACGACCGCAAGTACCAGACCGCCAGGCACCATGATCAGTGCGCCAATTGCAATGCTGATTTCTTTGCCCCACTTATCTGTTTTGCTGGCACTTGTGAGCGAAGCATAAAGTTCGACTAGTCCAAAACTAAAACCGACAGCAGCGATGCCGAGTGCGCCAAATCCAAACTCGTCGTCAAGCCACGCGCCAAAAGTTATGAAGATGCATTGACTCGCACACATCGTGGCAAAACTTGTGGCAACAACAAGCCAGGCCCGTCCGCGCAGGCGCACGCCATCGTCGGCAATCCGCGAAGATACCTCGTGTGGCTCTGTTTTGATTCGAGATGCAATAAATGTTGTAGAAATTAAAACGCTGATCGCACCAGCAGCAAAACCTGCACGCCAAGAAAATAAAGCAGTAATCACGCCCATTCCAGAAACGCCGATCAATAAACCAAGCGCCCAAGATATTTCGGTCAGTCCAATTATTCGACCGCGTTTTTCATAGGCCACATGATCGGCGATCCAGCCAGACATTCCGAGGTCAAAGAAATTTTTAGTCACACTAATCATCGTCACTCCGACGGTGAAACCGATGAGGTTTGGAGAAATCGCCGCGAGAAGTGCGCCCAAACTAATTCCGAATAATCCTGAGAGCATTGCAACCCGACGCGAAAGCCGGTCAACGAAGCGACCAATGAACGGTGAGAGCAAGCCCGAAAACTCGGAGACTGTTAATGCAATGCCAATTTCTGAAAGAGAAACATTGAATCCCTTGGCAATGATTGCCACGAAAGGTGGAGTAAACCTGTAGCAGGCGTTTGTTGACAGCCTGGCTGCAGTCAGTGTGTTTATATTTTTTTTGACGATACTCGAAAACGAATTATCAAGCCATCGACTAATCACAGGGTTACTTTAGAGCGATTCACTTGAGTTAAGTTCACCGATCACGGCGACGATTCGTCCAGCAGTCAATCGACCATCAGGATGAACATCAAACCAACATCCACCCAAATTGTCTAGCCGTGAATCTTTGACTTTTAGTTCGCGTCGAATCGTGCGAATTGCCCCACTATGGCTAATCACGAGGGCCTGCCCCCCACGACATTTGTCTGCCAGATCGATAAACGCTGCGGTCATTCGATTTAAAACACTTTGGTTCGGTTCAAAGCCTTCGGGCTGTTTGAGTGAATCTAAATATCCTGGCCAACCAGATTCGATTTCGGCGTAGGTCAAACCTTCCCATGGTCCAATATGTGATTCTTTTAAACGGTCATCAATAATCACGTCGTCGAAACCTTTAGCGGCGGCGATTATTTCTGCAGTTCGACGCGCGCGTTGCAGATTACTTGCGGCGATCAAGTCAAACTTTCCAATTTTTTTCGCCGCCTGATGTGCTTGACGAACACCTTCTTGGGTGAGTTCAATATCGGCCTGTCCTTGCCACCGGCCTTGAGCGTTCCATTCAGATTGTCCGTGACGCAAAACGAGCAACCTGGTGGTTAATCCCGAATCAACTTGTGCAGTCACTCAACGCAGGGTAGTGGCTTAGATACGCTTAGTGGATGGCGCGATTGCTACTTTTTGCATCAGCGAGGCAAGCTGCCGGCACGGCCAGCCAAGAATTTCAAGGTCGCACTGTTGACGAGGTTTTAAACAATGCCAAGGCTCAATTCGGCAGCGAATTCGCCAAGGTACTTGGCAGTTGTCGAGTTTGGTTAAACGGTGAAGAAGCAGTCGGGGCAACTGCGGTCGTTGATGCTGATGAAGTGGCAGTATTGCCCCCAGTATCTGGGGGATGTTTGTGACAGATATTTCAAACGCCAAATCACTGTCGACTGAAGAACTTCGAGTGGCGCGTGCTGCACTACAGATGCAAGAAGATGTGATCTCGTTTGTTCGTCGCATGGCCCAAGGGCGATGTGACTTGGCGCGAGATGAGCAACGACGCCGCGTTGACGGTACCCCAGCATCAGGAATAAGTGTTGCCGATATCGCAAATGTTTTCAGCCAAGAGCATGGTGGCGGGTCATCGCGTCCACCGCGTGAACCAAATATTTCAACCGAGCACCCATTAGTAGTAGAACTAGAGAAAATTTGTCAAGAGATTAGTTTTGGCGAGATGCGAACTCTCGACGATCAGTCTCTTGAGACGGTTGTCGAACGGCTTTCAAGTTTTGAGTCTTCTCAATCTGTGGAGCGAAAAACACTTTTCGCATCAATTGACGCACTGACAACTGAACTCGTAAAGCGCTACAAAGACGGCGGGCTGAATGTTGACTCGCTTCTCGCCGACTA
>CAMCZA010000020.1 GCA_945885515.1 Ferrithrix thermotolerans DSM 19514
ATCAATTGCTGGTCCACCTGGATAACCCAAATCAAGAAACCTCGCAACCTTGTCAAATGCTTCGCCAGCGGCATCATCGCGAGTTTGCCCAACTATTTTGTAAACACCATGCTCGCGAACTTCAACTAGCAAAGTGTTTCCACCCGAAACAAGAAGTACGAGTAAAGGAAACTCAACATTTGGATCATCCAACATCGCGGCATATAGATGCGCTTCGAGATGGTTGACGCCGACAAACGGAACATCAAGAACAAGGGCGACAGACTTTGCGGCTGAAACACCAACTAGTAGTGCACCAATTAATCCGGGCCCAACAGTCGCGGCAACTGCATCAACACGGTCAAAACTTAAACCAGACTTCTCAATTGCCTGGCTGATCACGGGTGTGATTGCTTCAAGGTGTGCCCGACTTGCGATCTCGGGTACGACACCGCCAAAGCGCGCGTGAATTTCTAATTGCGATGCCACGACTGATGACAGCACATCGTTGCCACCCATCACTAAAGATGCTGCGGTTTCATCACAACTTGTTTCGATACCAAGAACAACGGTTGAACTATCAATCGTTAGATCACTAATCGTCGAGCTCACATTCGACTTCTCTCAATTTGTTGCAGTCGGGCCGCGAACTCTTGCTGTTGCACATCGGTACACCACATCACGATTGCGTCATCACGATTCTCATAATATTTCTTGCGGACTCCGGCTGGAACAAAACCAAACCGCTGATACAACTTTTGCGCCGAAGTGTTGGTGTTGCGCACTTCAAGAGTCATTGCTGCACATCCGCGTCGATTTGCTTCCCATGCCAGATCGAGCAATAGCTCTGTAGCGATTCCGCGACTTCGCCACATTGGGTGCACTGCAATATTGGTTACATGTGCGTCTTGTTCTACGTAGAGCAGGCCGCCGTATCCAACGAGTTGATCTTCGATCGTGCCAACTAGATAGTGGCGCTTACCGCTTCGCATCTGTTCGAGTTCTTCGACAAAAACTTGTGCTGTCCACGGTCGCGGATAAACCTGTTGCTCGATTGGCATGATGCTGCGAATGTGGGCGCGACGCATCTGCGCAATCTCTAATGCTGGAGAAACATTTAATTCATCTGAACTTTTATCACTTGACTTTGTTCGAATGAATCGGTCTCGAATACTCATGAGTTAACTCTCGTTTGCCAATTAATTTCTGCGTCAGGTGCCCGAAGATATAACGCCTGTACTTCGACACAAGTTTGCCACTGTTCGTGCAACGCAAGTTCTGCAGCAATGATCGCCAAAACATTTGCGCTCGGTTGTGCCAACTGCTCGCTCGCCCACTCAATTGACAGACCTGTTGCTTCGAGCGATTCGCTCATCGCGTTTTGATATCGCTGTGCGCCATTGCCGACGATCAATGCCGATTGACCACGATCAACGAGGTCTGCAACGCAATCGCTAACCGTACCAACAATTGGTGGTTTGACTTCAATGCTCGGACCAAGATCATTGCGATACATTGCCCAATAGAGTTCCCCGCGTCGGGCATCAATTGTTGCCAAAACGACTCGTTCTGATGTCGAAACTGAGCGCGCCAAAATATCCAAACTCGAAATGCCAATTATCGGGATATCAAGAACTTGGGCGATTGTCTTGGCGGTGGCGATACCAACACGCATACCAGTAAATAAACCAGGCCCAATATCTACTGCGACAACATCTATTTCTGGCATCGAAATATCTGCCTGCTGACAAACACTCTTAATCATCGGTGTGAGCAACTCAGCATGGCGCCGATCACTCGCCACATGAGCACTGGCCAAGAGTTGCTTTGAGTTGTTGATCGCCACGCTGACAGCGTCGGTTGAAGTGTCAATTGCTAGAACAATCACTGGCTTTAGCCTCTCACCAAATCACTGAATTTTGTGGCAAGTTCATCGCTTACTTTTTGCCAGCGACTGAGCCATTGCTGACCACGCAGATCAATTTCTATGCTTCGAGAATAGATTGCATCAACATCTGCTGGATGCGCGAACCGAATAATCAAAGCGTCACCCAATTCGTTGCCAACAATGTCGCCCCACTCAACCATAACGACGCCGCCGATGTCTTGTAATTCGTCCAAGCCAAGGTCGGCCAATTCTCCGGTGCGTTCAAGTCGATACAAATCTGCATGGTGCAGAGCCATGCGACCGCTGCCATAGTTGTGCAGCAGATTGAAAGTTGGCGAAGTAATCGGTTCGGTAATGCCAAGTGCACGACCAAAAAACTGGGTGAAAGTGGTTTTGCCAGTTCCCATATCCCCCGCCAAGACGATCATGTCGCGGGGTCTTAAATGTGAGGCCAAGACTTCGGCAAGGTACGCAGTGTCTTCTAACGAAGCGATAGAAAATTTCATGGCTGCTATTTTTTCGAAGTGATATATCGGCGTGGGACGCGAGAACTTATGCCGCAGACAATCTCGTAACCAATTGTCTCAAGACTTGTTGCAATCTGATTGGCTGTGATTGTTTGACTGCCTTGTGAACCGAGCAGTACGACCTGATCACCAATCTTGACCGGCATTTCACCACAATTAACCATCAGTTGATCCATTGTTACGACGCCGACGATTGGGCAACGCGCTCCATTTATTAATACTTCACCACCAACAGACCAAAGTCGTCGGGGTATGCCGTCAGCGTAGCCAATCGGCAAAGTGGCGATTGTTGCTGGTTGGTCGAGTTTGTAACGCAGACCATATGAAATACCCTCATCAGCACCAAGTCGTTGCAGATGTGAAACACGGGCGTGAACCGACATCACTGGTTTCAATTTTGTAGAAATTGATTCGAGTTCAACACTTGGCGCGATTCCATAAATTGCAATGCCGACTCGCACAATGTCTGTGGTTAAATCTAAGTTGCGCAACGACGCCGACGAATTAGCAGTATGGACATATTTCGGCCTAAGCGAGTTTTGCTCAAGCACCTTCACAAATTCGCGAAACTTCGTGAGTTGCAAATCTGTCTGGCTATGTTCAGGCAAGTCAGCCGCCGCAAAATGTGTATAAACGCCTTCAAGTGTCAGCGACTGCAGTTTGCAGATCTGTTTGGCGCGCGCCAACGCGTCTTCAATCGGCGTACCAACTCGATGCATTCCGGTGTCAACTTTCAGATGAACTTTGCCGACCACCCCGAGTCGTTGCGCAGTCTCCGCGTAACTAGAAATAGTTGCTTCGTTATATAACGTTGCACAAACATCGTCAAGCAACATTTGCTCCAGTTGGTCTTGTGGTTGCTCACTTACAACAAGAATCGGTGCGGCAATTTTCGCTTGTCGCAGCTCGTGCGCCTCGTCGGCGAGCGCTACGCATAATCCGCGAGCTCCCGAAGCCACGGCTGTTTGTGCAACTTCAACTGCGCCATGTCCGTATCCATTTGCTTTGACAGTTGCCCAAAGTTCTGCTCTGCCCGCTTGCTTGACAAGAGTCTCGACGTTGTTGGCTAGTGCACCTAGATCAACCTCAGCCCAAGCCCAACGATTAGCTGTACTCATCGCAGTGCGAATGCGAACTCAGTGGCTCGCGACGACGGCCACGGCCGTGTCATGAGTGTGCGAAAGCGAAACATGCCATCCAGTGACACCTTGTTCACGCGCAAGATCTGCGGCCCGACCCGTGACGATCAATTCAGGAGCACCAGTTGAGCGATTGCGAATCGAAACATCCTGCAGATCAAATGCACCAAGACCGACACCGAGTGCCTTCATTGTTGCTTCACGAACCGCAAATCGCGCAGCCAAGTTAGGGGCCGAATCTTGACGATCAGCGACTGAATCTAATTCTTGTTGTGTGAAGACTCTGGTGCGCAATGTCGGTGTGCGCTCTAATGCATCGCGAAAACGCGAGACACTTACTGCGTCAATGCCGAGACCAATCATCAGTGTTTCACTTTCTAGCGCGAACGCCAGTGGTCGGCCATCTCACTAATCGGCAAAATCAACAAGTCGGCAACAGGAACTTCGGCAAGCCGATCTTCGCGAAATGAACCTTCGGTCTCTGTAACCCAGTCAACCAGACGGTCGTAACGACGGTCGTAACCTTGCAACACCGCTCGCATCGCAGTGGCTGCAAGATGATCGTGAAACATCACATGCAACAATGTGATGCCAGTTGTCTCTCCACCTTTTGTTTCAGGCACCATAATCACGGTGCGATTATCGCTGCGACCGCGAGCAACAAGTACTTCTTGATCACTGGCGACTCTTCGCTTTGTTCCAACGAGTGCAGAGTTGCGATCAACTCGCGACGAAAGATTTTTTGACATTCCCCCTCGATCAACAATTGTGATCGTGGCAGAGTTGCCGACAATATCTCCTTCAATGCGATATCGCGTGAACCCGGTCACCGAACTCACCGCGGCATCCAGATCGGCAACGATCTTTAACACGCGATATGAAAGTCGTTCACGAGCAACGCCAGCCTCAAGCAAAGCCTTGACCAACGGTCGATCAAACAAACCTTCGTCGCTGCGCGAAATACCAACAGTGACAGTTTTTGCTTGATGCTTGATTGCGTCAACTGGACGAGTCAATTCGTCGACACCACGGGTTAGCGCACTTGTTAGATCATCCAACAACAATTCTGGTGAAGCGATCTTGCCAGAAGTTTGCTGATACGACTGCACAGGATCACTTGAAAGTGTGTCGCGCAACATCGTCACGATGCGCACTGCGGTGCTGGCTTCAAGATTGCCGTCGTAGTTGCCCGTTGCCAATGCGTCGGTGAACCTTGTCGCCGGCACGCCGAGTTCGGCGCGAATCTTGGTCAGCAACACATTTGCATCCCCGCCCCGTTCAACTGCGTGTTCAATAACCTCGCGCGCTTCACGCAACGGACGGGCAAGTGCATCGATTGCAAGCGCTGCTTCATAGCCAAACAAATGTCCAACCATCACGCTCAAAATGAATGCAAGACTCGATTCGACATTTGGCACGAGAAGCACAGCCGCTGCTGCATCAAATCGATGCTGTCCAGCCGAAGCGACAACGATCGGCAACGCTTTATGCGCTCGATAAATTGCAATTTCTTTGGCAACATCTGATGCAGTGCCTTCAAGCAGGCCGGTTGCACAAACAAAAATTAACGGCTCACACGACAAGTCAATATGTTTTTTGTCTTCAGTTGTGTCACTTGAAATTGATTTGTAGCAAAGTTCAGACAATTTAATTCGAACCTCTTGTGCCGCAATCGTGTTCATCCCATTGCCGACAACCGTCCAATAACGGCGGGCCGATGCAAACTGCTTGGCCGCTGTCGCGATTGCCGGTCGTGTTGCAAGCACTTCAACTAACGCATCTGGAATCGTGCGTAAGCCGGCAAGCAACTCATGTCGAGCTTTATCGGTTGACTTACCAGCTGCACTTGACAACGCACACGCATACAACGCACCAGCCGCAACCTGCGCGTAGAACGCTTTTGTACTGGCAACACTCATCTCAACATCGCGACCATCTGATGTGAACATCACGCCGTCGGCCTTCATTGAGAGTTCAGTACCACGGCGATTGACGATCGCTAAAACACTTGCACCGCGAGCGCGAGCCAGATCTACAGTGCGATTCGTATCTGTTGTCGTGCCACTTTGGCTGATTGCAACAATCAATGTGTCGCTCATGTCAAGGGTCAATTCAAAACCAGAAAGTTCGCTGGCTGGCAGCGCCTCAATATTTAGGTGAATATCAACAAGTTGCTTGAGAAGTTTGGCCAGAGCTTGCCCAGCAATAGCGGCTGTACCTTGCCCGATTACGCGAACTTTAGTGATCGCACCAGACGCAAGCCTGTCGCGCACAGATTTTGGAAGAATTGCTTCACCAAGTTCGGCGACTAGTAGGCTATTTTTCACGACGATTCGACCGCGCAGTGTTTTACGAAAACTCTGTGGTGCTTCCGCGATTTCTTTCGACAAAAAGTGCTTGTGTTCACCACGATTGATATCGCGAGTTGTAATTTCTGCCGTCAAAACATCGCTCTCACTCAACGCAATTTGGCTGCCATCATAAGACTGCAACACAATTCCACTTAGTTCACCGGCATCATCGACACAGAGTGTTACGACTTGCCCACGACTTGACGGATTATCTGGGTCGGCAAGTGCTTCGCCGTCCATCCGCACATACTTGAGTGTCTCTTCGACAACTCCGTATGGTTCGCTGGCTACGACATAGCGATCTTCGGCAAGACCGATGCTCAGTCCTTGACCACTACCGTGCAATGCAAGTAGAAGTTTTTCTGGTTCGCTGGCACTGGCCACCGCAATCGCAACTGATCCTTCGAATTTTGAAACAGTTTCGCGAAATGCGTCGGTTAATGAACTTGTGGTCGCCAAACGCCGCGAAACCAATGCCGGAATAACTTTTGCATCAGTGGTAATTGGCCCTGCAACTCGCAAACTATTTTGTGCGCGAAGATCTGCGTGATTGTCGACATCGCCATTGAGTGCCGCAACTAAATATGCATCGTTGTGTTTGCGCTCAAGTTCTTCGCTGTTTACCGGATGAGCATTTGGCTCAGAGATGATTCCGACGCTCGCCCACCTTGTGTGCGCTAAAACTGCAACCTGCGAATTTGGTTGCGAAATACACAGGCGCAACAAATCATCCGACTGCACCGCATTACGCATCACTCGCGTGTTGTCACCAAGTTCGCCGATTTCGGCTGCTGCCTTATATACAAATGACCAGGCATTTTCAGTGAGACGCACTGCACCCGACATAAACAACGCGTCGTCGCTGCGGTTCGCAAGTAACGACTTCACATTTTTATCGGTGCTCTTTAAGCCGTGACCCCAAACCAAAACATGTACGCCTGCCGAGTCACGCCCACGCACCTCAAGACGATCTAGTCCTGAGAACGCTTGTTGGATAGAAAAATAACCACTGCGTGCCGATTTTGAAGCACTCTGTCCCGCCAACGCATCTACAAGTCGAGCCGTTCGAATTCGATCATTGCGCAACTCCCACAACGCATCTTTTGCGTTGATGATCTGTTTCAAAATCAATTCTGCTGATGGATTTTGTACTTGCTCCGAGCTTTCGACGGTGGCTTCAAAATTGGTCACAAACCCATCTAATTGGTCTAAACGCGATGTCATCTCAGCAACAAGTTGATGGTTATCGGCCAAGCAGAACTGTCCAGCGTCTCCGCGTAAAAGCAGATCGGCATTTGCTACAAGATTTGCGACCTCGGCGATTTTGTTTTGAGTGCCGGCGCTAACTGCGCGGTCAAGAAGTTCAAGGACTTCTTTTGAAGTTGGCGTCGCGCGTCGGGTTGGTCGACTCAGCACGCAGATAATTCCGCACATGGTTTCTAGTCTACTTTCGCTGTCAACTCAGTCGTGCTGCGATCGCATCGGCCAGCGCAGTTGCAACAGACTTTGCAGTTTCGTGTTGTGCCGCTTCAACCATTACACGGACTACTGGTTCGGTGCCACTAGATCTCACAAGAACTCGGCCATTATCTGCCAAGGTCTTCTGCGCCTGCAAAATCTCGGTTGCAAAAATTTCTTGAATATTTTCAGTGCTCTTGGCGATGCGAACATTTATTAGCACCTGCGGAAAACTCGTCATCGCTTCGCTAGCAATTTCACTTAATTTACGAGAAGAACTAGCAACAAGTACCGCAAGTCGAAGCGCAGCCAGCAAGCCGTCACCTGTGGTTGCCTGATCGTGATAGATGATGTGTCCACTCTGCTCGCCACCCAACGCCAGATCGTTTTCGTTTATTGCGGCCAAGACAGCCCTGTCTCCAACTGGGGTTGTTATCACTTCGATCTGCGCACGTTGCATTGCCTGATGAAAGCCAATATTTGTCATCACGGTGACAGCGACTTTATTGTTGCGCAGCGTGCCATTGCGTTTCATCTCTTGGGCGCTGATCGCCAACAAATGATCTCCGTCGACTATCAATCCGTCATTGTCGACAGCAATCAGTCGGTCGCCGTCGCCATCAAATGCAATGCCTAAATCGGCTTTTGAATTCTTAACTGACTCACTGAGCGAAACCGGGTGCGTTGCGCCGCACTCTTCGTTAATATTTTTGCCGTTCGGCGTTGCGTGAATTGTTGAAACAGTTGCGCCAAGCGCAGCAAATACTTCTGGGGCGACGCTACTCATCGCGCCGTTGGCACAATCTAAAGCAATCTTGAGATTCGCAAGTGCGTTTTTTGGCGCTGTTGCAATCAAGGCCACACAATATTGCGCCAAATATTCAGGATGAAGAGTTGCTTGACTTTGTGAAACTGGCTGGCTGGAGTTCTGAGTTCCGCGGGCATTGATTAGTTCGAGCTCAATTTGAGATTGTTCATCATCAGAAAGCTTTCGCCCGCCGTTGCCAAAAATTTTCACACCGTTATCCGTATATGCGTTATGTGAAGCAGTAATCGCAAAAGCCACAAGGTCACCTGTTGCCGCCGCATGTGCAATCGCCGGCGTTGGCGCAACACCCATCAGGTGCACTTCAACACCACACTCAAATAGTGCTTGGGCGATTGCTGCTTCAAGAACTTGGCCAGACTCGCGTGTGTCGCGACCGATCACCACGAGTTTGCATTGCAAAACTTTTGCCGCAGCCCGAGCAAGTGCAGCGACATAACTTGTCGTTAGTTCGGTGCCAAATTCGCCACGAACACCATCTGTTCCAAATTTCAACATTTATTTACCTGCAGTTTCTAGCGAACAAAACTAAAACTCGGCTTAGCAGCACGGCACTACCCATGCTTTCGAAAAAAGAACTAACGCTTGGTGTACTGCGGTGCTTTTCGAGCTTTTTTGAGACCATACTTCTTGCTCTCTTTACGACGAGAGTCGCGAGTCAACAAGCCGGCTTTTTTTAAAGTAAGTCGTTTCTCTGGATCAAGTTCTACGATTGCTCGTGCAATTGCCATGCGCAACGCTCCAGATTGACCAGCGATGCCGCCACCAACGATGTCGGCGTCAATGTCGTATGTATCAATCATGTTTGCAACACGCAATGCTTCTGTCGAAGAGTTGCGTTGTACTTCGGATGGAAAATATTCTTCGAATACGCGGTCGTTAATTGTGACGACGCCTGTTCCTGGTCGCAAGCGAGCGCGACAAATTGCATGTTTGCGTCGACCTGTTGTTTGAGTAAGTGGCTTTGTTCCCACGAGTTTGTCCCTTTTCTCTAATTTTTCTAAAGCTTGGCTCAACGAGCCTTGGCGTGCGGAAGCTCAAACACTTTTGGTGATTGCGCCGCGTGCGGATGTTCTGCACCTGGATAAACCTGCAACTTGCTCAACATCTCACGACCGAGGGTTCCCTTTGGCAACATTCCACGTATGGATCGACGGATTGCATCACCTGGTTTGCGGTCTAAAAGATGTGCATATGTTTCTGATTTCAAACCACCTGGGTAACCGGAGTAGTCATAGACCATTTCGCGATCGGCCTTGCCAGAAGTAAGAACAATTTTTGACGCATTGATAATTACAACATGATCACCAGTGTCCATGCTTGGGGTGTACATCGGTTTGTGTTTGCCGCGAAGCAAAGTTGCGGTCTCTGTGCATAGACGCCCGAGCACGAGTCCTTCGGCGTCGATTAAATGCCAAGCGCGCTTAACGTCGGCTGGTTTTGCAGAATATGTACGCATGAAAAGTTCCTTGAGATTTAGATTTAGCAACCGTAAGAGAGCTTTTACACTCGCTCAAACGACCTTGTAAGGATAGGGCGCAAGGCGGTCAAATCACAATCGGACCAACAAAAATATGGGCTCTAGCTAGATCTATCGCTCGTTTCATAGCCCACTTCAACCAAACACAAGCCTTGCGGCGGGGCCAATTGCGAGGCTTCGGCTCGATCCCCCGAACGCACAAGCGTCATCATGTCACTGCTGGGTCGCTTGCTCACACCAATATCAACGAAGGTGCCCACCAACGACCTGACCATCTGATGGCAGAAAGCATTTGCCCGAATATCAAAAGTGAAAATGCCGCCACCCGCGTTACGCCAAGTGGCTTGCATCACGCAACGCTTCAATGAAACCTCGCGGTCTTCAAACTCGCCAGACTCTGAGTCATGTTGATCAGGATCAAGATCTTGATTAGTTTCTGGTTTTGGTCGGCGACAAAATGCCGAGAAGTCATGTGTGCCAATGATCGGATCACAAGCCAACTGCAATGCTCGCAAATTCAAAGGTGCAATGACATGCCACGAAGTCGCCACCAAAAATGGGTCAGGGTATTCGGCGTTATAAATCGTGTATTGATAGTGACGCCAAATTGCCGAGAACCTCGCGTGAAAGTCATTGCCTGCCCACGACGCATCCCGAATAATAATTTCAGGTCCACACATTGAATTAAGTTGCTTCTGTAAAACCTTCAAGTCAACATCATCACCCAGATCACAACTGACCACTTGCCCCTTGGCATGCACACCCGTGTCGGTGCGACCCGCAGGCACAATCACCACAGATTTTTGAAAAATCTGTTCTAGTGCTCCACTGAGTGTGCCGGCAATTGTTGACACACCAGGATTTATTGCAAAGCCGTGAAAGGACTCTCCGTTATAGGCGACGATCAGTCGTGCGCGACGCATCGGCAATGATGCTATTTATTCGGTCTAGATAAGTTCGATGCGCGCCATTGGAGCATTGTCACCGTGGCGTGGGCCGAGCTTCAAGATTCGAAGATAGCCACCGTTGCGCTCTGTATAACGAGGTGCAACAACATTGACAAGTTTGTTTGTCATTTCTTTGTCACGCAAGTAGCTCTGTATCTGACGAATACGGTGCACACGCATCGGGCTTGTACCCTGCGCTTTTTTGGCTTTAGTAATCAACTTTTCGGCGATTGGACGAAGTGCTTTGGCTTTTGTCTCTGTTGTCACGATGCCTTCTGCAGCAAACAACGACGATGCAAGGTTCGCCATCATCAACCGTTCGTGCGATGAGCTACCACCAAAACTTGGTCCGCGTCGTGGTCTTCCTGGCATAGTAAATCTTCTCCTTGATTATTTAGATATTTAACTGCGATTAGCTCTTGACGAAAAATCTCGTTGGCTCAGATGCGCAACGAGAGTCCTCGCTCATCAAGTTTTTGTTTAATCTCATCAAGACTCTTTTGACCAAAGTTCGTGATGTTCATAAGGTCTTCTTCTGAGTGAGTAAGCAACTCACCAATTGTGTTGACCTGTCCGCGCTTCAAGCAGTTGCGTGGGCGCTCAGAAAGATCAAGATCTTCAATTGGCATGTCAAGGTCGCCACTGCCGCTCGAGTATCCGACAACTTCGCCAAGTTCAAGCCCAACTGGCGCATCTGTCAGATTGGCAACAAGTTCTACCAACGAACGCAGGGTTGCACCTGCCGAAGCAAGAGAATCAACTGGAGTGATCGAACCATCTGTCTCAATGTCGATAACAAGTCTGTCGTAGTTTGTTGACTGCTCAACGCGAGTTGGTTCAACTTCAAAAGTAACCCGACGAATTGGTGAAAAAATTGCATCAATCGGAATTATGCCGATTGTTCTGCGAGCACTGTCGCGATCAGACGACAAGTATCCTTTGCCCTGCTCGACTGTGAGGTCAAATACAAGTTTGCCTTTTGCCGAAAGAGTCGCAATTTTTTGTGACTTGTTGAGAATCTCAACATCTGGTGGACACTGAATGTCGCCTGCAGTGAGATCGGCTGGCCCTTTAACATCTACATGAAGCACGATTGGCTCATCTGATGTGGACACCAAAACGATGTCTTTTAAGTTGAGAATTATTTCTGTGACATCTTCGGATACGCCGTCAATGGTGTCGAACTCATGCAATGCAGATTCGAACTTCACTGATGTGATCGCCGCACCAGGGATTGAGGACAACAACATTCGGCGCAAAGAGTTGCCGATTGTGTGCCCAAGACCTGGCTCTAATGGACCAACCGAAAATTTTTGACGGTTGTTTTGTGGTGAGCCGATTGCTTCGACTGTCGGGCGCTGGATTACAAGCATGATTTCTCCTTAGACCATTCTTATTAGGGGTTACTTTGAATAAAGCTCAACGATTAATTGTTCGCGTACCGGTACATCAATCTGCTCTCGTACTGGTAAGTCGCGAACTGTTACTTGCTTGCCGCCTTCTGCGATATCAAGCCAGGCGACCAACTTACGACCAAGAGTGTCGATGTTGTGCTGGATGAGGATCATGTTGCCGGCTTTTTCGGAGAGCGTGACAACTTCACCTTTTTGCAGGGTGTACGACGGAATATCAACTCGTTTGCCGTCGATTTTGATCAAACCGTGACTCACGAACTGACGAGCCTGCGGACGTGACGCTGCCCAACCTGCTCGGTAAACCACATTGTCGAGTCGCAACTCAAGAAGGCGCAACAAGTTTTCGCCGGTTGGGCCAGTTAATCGAACCGACTTCTCGTAGAGGTTGCGAAACTGACGCTCAAGCAAACCGTAGATATATTTTGCTTTTTGCTTTTCTTGCAACTGAGCGAGGTACTCACTGCCTGCTCCCTTGCGGCGCGAACGACCGTGGTGACCAGGAGGGAAAGGACGACGCTCAAGCGCCTTCGAGCCTTTTGTATTTTCAAAAATGTTTACGCCAAGGCGTCGCGAAATGCGTACTTTTGGACCGGTGTAGCGAGCCATGATTTATGGTCTCTTTCTCTTTGGCGCAAGGCAGCCGTTATGTGGAACTGGGGAAACATCTTTGATTCCGGAGACTTCAATACCGAGGTTTTGAATTTGACGCAACGCGGTGTCGCGACCTGAGCCTGGACCTTTTACATGAACTTCTGCGCGACGAAGACCTAACTCCATTGCGGCGCGACCAGCTTTTTCTGCGGCCATTTGTGCGGCAAACGGGGTCGACTTGCGTGATCCGCTGAAGCCAACACCACCAGATGACGCCCACGCAATTACATTGCCTTCGGTGTCAGTGATTGAAACGATCGTGTTATTGAACGAACTCTTGATGTGCACAACACCTGTTGAGACATTTCGTCGCTCTCGCTTGCGCTTACGAGTCTTTGGTTTTGGTTCAGCCATGGTTACTTCCTCACTGCCATCTTCTTGTTAGCGACCGTCTTCTTTGGACCTTTTCGCGTACGCGCATTTGTGTGAGTGCGCTGACCACGAACAGGTAATCCTTTACGATGACGCGTGCCTTGGTATGAACCAATTTCAATTTTTCGTTTGATATCTGTTTGAACATTTCGACGACGATCACCTTCGACGCTGAGGTTGTTCTCGATGAACATACGAATCTTGTTGACTTCAGAGTCGGTCAGATCTCGTACGCGAGTGTCTGGGTTAATGCCGGTTTCGCTGCAAAGTTTTTTCGCCGTTACTCGACCAATTCCGAAGATATAGGTCAGCCCTATTTCGAGGCGCTTCTCGCGCGGAATGTCGACTCCTGAAATACGTGCCATCTTGTCTCTCTCGCTCAGCCTTGTCGTTGCTTATGACGTGGGTTTTCGCAAATCACCATAACGCGACCGTGCCGACGGATAATCTTGCACTTCTCGCATATTTTTTTAACACTGGTTCTTACTTTCACTGCACGCCTTCTTGTCTTTATTTAAATCGGTAAGTAATACGACCTCTAGTGAGGTCGTACGGTGTTAGTTCTACTTGCACTTTGTCGCCAGGAAGGATTCGAATGTAATTCATTCGCATCTTTCCTGAAATGTGAGCCAAAACTGTGTGTCCGTTTTCTAACTCAACTCGAAACATTGCGTTGGGTAGGGATTCAGTAATCTTGCCTTCCAGCACGATTGCATCTTCCTTATTTTTGGGCAAAGTTTCTCCGAACTATTTCTTGACTTGTTGCATTCATTGCCCAACAACTAGATAACCGTTTAGGGCGACTTTTTAGGCTATCGCCCACACTTGTCGCTCTCAAACCCCTGCCCCACAACGATTTAAAACGAATCTCAAGAATCTGAGAGTTCGGGCTATCTCCCTGAGTCGACGACCGATTTAAGCCGATTGAAAACCTCATCCTGAGAGCCAACCCCGTCTACTACATGAAGCGACCCTCGTCCGTGATAGAACGAAATCAAAGGGGCCGTCTGAGCCTCGTAGACATCGAGTCGATGATTGATCGCCTGTTGAGTGTCATCTGTCCGCTGGACGACTTGTCCACCACACTTCTCACAAATCCACGGCTTTGGCTCGTTTTCTGGAGCCGAATAGTTCGTTGAGCACGACTCGCAGACTCGCCGACTCGACAACCGGACCAGCACGATCTCTCGTGCAACATCTAGGTCAATTACAAAGCCAACTGGCCGCGCTTCAGTCAAAGAATCAAAGGCTGATGCTTGGCCGATCGTACGAGGAAAACCATCCAAAACATAGCCAGCCACCCGCGCGTCTTCTTGGCCGATTCGACCCTGAACAAGTGAAACCATCATGTCGTCGTCAACTAGTTCGCCGCGATCTAAAACTTTTTTTGCCGCACGCCCGACAACTGAGTTTTGCTTGACCGCGTTGCGCAACATTTCTCCGGTCGAAATGTGCGGCACACCAAAATGCTCTGCGAGCCTTGCGCTTTGCGTTCCTTTGCCCGCACCCTGACGACCGAACATTATTATTCTCACTCCACCGCTCATGAGTTTTTTCCGATCCTTGGCCAATAAAACGTTATTTAGAGTTACGCGTTTAATGAGTTATTGCTTGAGGAAACCTTCATAATTGCGTTGCATAAGCTGACTGTCGATTTGACGCATCAACTCAAGTGCAACACCGACCGCAATCAGCACAGTTGTTCCGGCAAATGGAAACGACTGAACATTGCCGACCCACAAAACGATGTATGGCAAAATTGCAATCACAGCAACAAACGTTGCACCCGGCAAAGTGATCCGGTTGACGGTCTTTCCGAGGAAAGACTCAGTTTGCTGACCTGGACGAATTCCTGGGACGAATCCACCTTGTTTACGCAACTGGTCGGCCTGACGAATTGGATCAAAAGCGATTGAGTTATAAAAATAGGCGAACGCAATAATCAACAGCCCGAAGACAGTTACATACAGCAAATTCTGACTATTAATAAGGTATTGATCAACAAACCGAGCAATCGATCCACGCCAACCTTCGCCACTGCCGAGCATGTTTGACATTAGAACTGGCAACAACAACACCGAGCTTGCGAAAATAATTGGAACAACACCCGACTGGTTTACTTTCAACGGAATATATGTGTTTTGACCACCGTACATTTTTCGACCGACAACCCGTTTGGCAAATTGCACTGGAATGCGTCGTTGGCCAAGTTCTACTCGCACCACTGAAATGATGATGCCAATTGACAACGAAACCAAAATTACAAATACAAGAGTCTTTCGTGTTTGCAACAGCGAGTAATAGTTATAAGGCAAATCACTGACAACCGATGCAAAGATAACCATCGACATTCCGTTGCCGATGCCGCGTTGACTAATTAATTCACCAAGCCACATCAGCAATGCGGTGCCGGCAACAAGCGATGGAATCACGAGCAACGCCCGCGGCATAAACGGATCGAGCAACACAACATCTGGCGCGTTGTTGCTTGCGCCAAAGAAAGCCGAGCCACGACCTTGACCGAAGATGAAAGTTAATCCTGCACCTTGCAAAGTTGCGATACCGATGGCGACATAACGGGTCCATTGCGTAATTTTGCGCTGACCCGTTGCTCCTTCTTGTTGCCACTCTTCAAGCTTTGGAATTACAACAGTAAGAACTTGCATGATGATGCTTGAAGTGATGTAGGGCATGATGCCGAGAGCAAAAATAGAGAAGCTGCCGAATGCACCGCCAGAAAATAGGTTAAGAAAACCAAGTGCACCCTGCGACTTTGACGCCTCACGAAGCTGACTGATGGCCTGAGCGTCAACTCCAGGCACGCGCAATGAACTGCCGAGACGATATATCGCCAGCATTGCAAGCGTGAACAGAATCTTGTTTCGAAGATCTGCAACCTTGAAGATGTTGCTAATTTTTGCCACGACATTGCCTCGCTATTTGTTGTGTGAGCCGAACCAAACGAACTGTACTAGCGGTTAGTGAACTGACTACCCTTGGCAGGTGGTCGAACGCCCCTAAACGTTGGGGGCAAGATGACTACTGATCCGCCAGCGGCAACAATTGCTTGTTCTGCCGACTTAGAAACGGCGTGGGCTGAGACTTTCACTGCCCGCGTAATTTTGCCACGACCAAGAACCTTGATCATTTGACCTTTGTGCGCGACACCACCAGAAACCAGTGAGGCTGGATCAACTTCGGTAACGCCGAGCGAATCGACGGCATCAAGATTGACCGCATAGTACTCAACTCGAAACGGGTTATTAAACCCCTTCAACTTTGGTACGCGTTGCTTGAGTGGCATCTGTCCACCTTCAAAACCGCGAGCAACCGTGTTACGTGCGTATTGACCTTTTGTACCTCGACCTGCAGTCTTGCCACCTTTACCACCAGTACCACGACCGACTCGCTTTGGCTTCTTTCGTGCTCCGTAGCGTGGCCCAATTTCGTCAACGCGCATGATTATGCTCCTTTTCGATTTACTTCAATTAGGTGAGGAACGCGTGCGATCATGCCGCGAATCTCTGGACGATCTGGAAGTGTGTTGACATCACCAATTTTGCGCAGACCAAGTGCACGCATTGTTGCCTTTGTTTTTGGCATGATGCCGATTTGTGAACGCACTTGCTTGACAACAACTGTCGGTCCCGTGTGAGCCTTGCGAGTTGCTTTGACTGCAGCAGTTTTCGGTGCAGCAGCTTTTTTAACTGATGCTTTAACCACCTTTGGTGCTGCGGCTTTTTTGGTAACGGCCATGATTATTTAGCTCCGAGACTTGAGATAGTTTTTTGACGCTCGGTATAGGCCCGCAACATTCCTTTTGGAACGAAATCTTCTGCAGGTATGCCACGACGCTTTGCGACTTCGTCCGGGCGCTGCAAGCCCTTGAGACCATTGATAGTTGCACGAGCAACGTTGATCGCATTTGGCGAACCAAGTACTTTTGCGAGCACATCTTTGATTCCGGCTTCTTCAAGAATGATTCGTGCAGCACCACCAGCGATAACACCAGTACCTGGTGCTGCTGGCTTGAGCATTACGCGGCCTGCGCCGTTGACACCAATTGTTGCGTGGGTGATTGTTGTCCCTGCGAGGGCGACATGAAAAATATTTCGCTTGGCTTCTTCTGTTCCTTTTTGAATTGCCAATGGAACTTCTTTTGCCTTGCCGTATCCAAGACCAACTCGACCATTACGATCGCCAACTACCACGAGGGCGGTGAACGAAAACCGACGACCACCCTTAACGACCTTGGCGACGCGATTGATGTGCACGACTCGTGAGTCGCCAATTTCGCCGACCTTTGCTGGCGGTCGCGGCTCTCGCTTCTCGCGTGGTTCACGACGATCGCGACGCTCGCGTCGATCGGTGACTTCTGCACCTGGGACTGCTGGAACTGGGGTGACATTGCTCATTTAGAACTCCAAGCCTTCTTCTCGAGCAGCCTGTGCTGCCGCTGCGATACGACCGTGGTATAAAAATCCACCGCGGTCGTAAACAACTTTCTTTATTCCGATTTGTTTGGCTCGTTGGGCAACTGCTTTGCCGACTCGTGCCGCAGCCTCAACTGTTGAACCAGAACCTGCTTTTCGCAAATCTGCCTCAAGCGAAGATGCTGCTGCCACTGTTCGACCCGCATCATCATCAATTAGTTGTGCTGAAAGATGTTTGTTGCTTCGAAACACGGCCAAGCGCGGACGATCGGCGGTGCCGTGAATCTTCTTGCGCACACGGCGTTGACGGCGCAATCGGCCGGTGTGTCGTTTTTCTGCTGCACTAGTCATAAAAGTTGAGTCTCCAGTTTTCCTGTTGTTACTTCTTGCCGGTCTTGCCGGCCTTTCGACGAACGCGCTCATTCAAGTAGCGCACGCCTTTGCCCTTGTAAGGCTCGGGTTTGCGCATGCTGCGAATGTTCGCAGCAACTTGACCGACAACTTCTTTGTCGTTTCCCTTGATAACAATCTGCGTCTGGGCAGTTACTTCAAAAGTCACACCATCTGGTGCGGTATAAACAATCGGATGCGAAAAGCCGAGAGCGAGTTTTAACTTGTTCGGGCCTTGGGCTTCGGCGCGGTAGCCAACGCCTTGAATGTCAAGTGCTTTGGTGTATCCATTCGTGACGCCAATGATCATGTTCGACAACAATGTGCGACTTAGTCCGTGGCGCGATCGCGAATCGCGCTCGTCATTTACTCGCTCAACGATCAAATTATTTTCTTCGCGCCGCGCCGAGACTCCAACTGGAAGTTCGCGCTTGAGAGTGCCTTTTGGGCCTTTGATTGTTACCGCTGCGCCCGAGATCGAAACTTCGACCCCAGTTGGCACTGCGATTGCAGATTTTCCTATGCGTGACATTTGATTGCTCCGTTCGACTCTTGAATTACCACACGAAGCACATGACTTCGCCACCAACGTTGCGCTTGCGCGCTTCGCGGTCGGTCATGAGTCCATGACTTGTAGAAAGAACTGCAACACCAAGACCACCAAGAACACGCGGCACTTCTGTTGCCCCGCGATAAACGCGAAGTCCAGGAGTTGAAATTCGCTTGATTCCGGAAATTGTTCGCTGACGATCTTCGCCGTACTTCATGCTGATCTTGAGCACTTTTCCTGGGCCCTCGGTGTCTTGGGCAATTGAATAGTCGGCGATGAAACCTTCTCGCTTGAGAACTTCGGCCAGAGCAGATTTTTGTTTAGACGCAGGCATCATCACTTCGTCTCGCATCGCAACGTTTCCGTTGCGAATGCGTGTGAGCATGTCGGCGATCGGGTCAGTCATCATGACGGCTTACCAACTTGCCTTTGTGATACCAGGGATCTCACCAGCGTGCGCAAGCTCGCGGAAGCAGATACGGCATAGTCCAAATTTTTGATATACCGCGCGCACGCGACCACATCGTTGGCAACGTGTATAGCCACGCACCTTGAACTTAGGCTTTCTTGCTGCTTTGATCATGAGTGATTTTTTTGCCATGTTAAGTAGGTCTCCGATGGTTCCTGTGACTCTGACGACTATTTCTTCTTGGATTTCTTGGCTTTAGTTACTGAAGTTGGCTCTTCACCCTTGCGAAATGGAAAACCGAAAGCGTCTAGCAATGCTTTGCCTGCAAGATCATTCTTCGCGGTCGTGACAATTGTGATGTCCATTCCACGAGGAACGTCAACTTGATCGACGCGAACTTCCATGAACATAAGTTGCTCGGTAAGGCCGAACGTGTAATTGCCATTTCCGTCCCATGAACGACCCGACAAACCGCGAAAGTCTCGAATTCGAGGAATCGCAACCGACAACAAACGATCGAAGAACTCCCACATGCGATCTCCGCGCATCGTGACCTTGCAGCCGATCGGCTGATCTTCGCGAAGTTTGAAAGACGCAATTGCAATACGCGACTTTGTGATCAACGGCTTTTGGCCCGAGATTGCAGTCAAGTCAGCAACAGCGCCATCAAGAAGTGATGCTTGCTGAGTCGCACGACCAACGCCCATGTTGATTACGATCTTTGAGATCGTTGGAACCTGCATTGGGTTGGTCAACTCTAATTGCTTCATTAAATCTGTGCGCACAGTGTTGAGGTAGTGCACCTTCATGCGTGGTGTAGAAACTGTTTTAGTTGTCATTAGATTTCTGCT
>CAMCZA010000021.1 GCA_945885515.1 Ferrithrix thermotolerans DSM 19514
ATCTCAATTGACCCAGCGCAACATATTGTGACAATCCGTGGCGCAGTTACGAAACTTCCTCTCAAAGAATTTGAATTACTTTATATCTTGATGTCTAACGCCGGGCGAGTGTTGACCCGTGAGACCCTGATTGACCGAGTTTGGGGTACCGACTATTTTGGTGATACTAAAACTTTGGATGTCCATGTCAAACGGCTGCGCGCCAAGATCGAAAAAGAGCCAGCCGAACCACAACTTGTTGTGACCATCCGTGGACTTGGCTATAAATACGAGAAAATAGTCGCATAGCATTTTCAAATTCTGGGCTCGCTCCCGCATCTCCACTTAGGCGACTCGGCCGCGTTCACGCACTCATCGCGTGCGGTGAAGCGTCGTTCGCTATTGCTCTTGCAGATTCGCTCTTTTTATCAATTAGTCCGGATGCTGCACGTAGCAAAGTTCTCTTATTTTTAGCGATCAGTCTCGCTCCGTTTGCCGTGATCGCACCATTTATTGGACCAGTGATTGATCGTGTCCCTGGGGGAAGACGATTCACAGTTTTAATCGTCAACTTTTTGCGATGCGTAACAGTTGTTCTGATGATTCCGCGGATCAACTCAGTCGCGCTATTTCCACTCGCTTTTATTTCACTGGTACTTGCGCGGACATACTCAGTTAGCAAAACTGCGCTCGTTCCAACACTTGTTGACGATGACGAAGAGTTAGTCGCAGCCAACGGCAAATTAGGTTTACTTGCAGGACTAATTGGATTTGCAGCAGTAGCCCCAGCAGGACTGTTGCAACTGATTGACTCGCGCGCGACGCTAACTATGTCGGCAACAATGTTTGCTCTTGCAAGTTTGGCTTCGCTTCAGTTACCTCGCCATGTTGCTACAACACCAAGGACAACAGAACTTGCCGAAATAAAAGAATTACATCGCTCCAGTATTCGGGATGCGGCGTTGTCGATGATGTTACTGCGGGGCGTTGTTGGGTTTTTATTTTTTCATGTTGCTTTTTGGCTGCGTGATGAGCAAGCAGGAACAATGTGGTTTGCATTGGCGCTAGGCCTCTCGTCGTTGGCGACAATGCTGGCAAATGCGGTCTCGCCATTAATTCGTCGTTTAATTTCTGAGCGAACAATGATGAGTTCTTCGTTACTGGTTATCGGTGTCACCGGGATAATTGCAGGAATATTCGGCGGTATTGCTTCGGGGATTATTTTGATCGCTGTTGCCAACGGGGCTGGTTCAATCGGCCGATTGGCTTTTGAATCAATAATTCAACGCGAGGCCCCCGACGCCAATCGAGCAAGGGCTTTTGTTAAATTTGAGACGAGAAACCAACTTGTCTGGGTTAGTTGTGGCTTAGTCTCTGTGGTTTTTACTTTTCCGGGTGCAGTTGGCTTTGCAATCGTTGGAGTTGCTTGCGCGATCGGCTCAATATTTTTTATCGCATCAAACAAGGCTCGGCCTAGTAATTAATTCTCTCCAGCCATAATCCTGGGGCAATTAGTTCATTCGGGGTTGGTAAATTTCCTGGCTTCGCCCACATACCCGAGAGTGCTTCAAAACCAACTCGCTCAATGACGCCAGCGATGAATGCATGACCATCATCAAGTTGAGATTTTGTCAGTCGTAAACCAAGAAGTTGCTCAACAAATTGGTCTTGTGTGCGTGCCTCAACGCGTCGTCTGCGTACTGCTTCTGCAATTTGTGTGCCTGTTCCGATTATTCGAGTTGCAATAATGTCAACTACATAATCAACATAACTAACAATTGCGCTGATCATCGCATCAAGTTTTGGCGCAAGTTTCTCTTGTTCTGGAGATCGCGAAGCACCAAGCAGAATTGTTGGGTCGCCGAGTAGCCGTTGCATCATTACAGCGGGATCGCTACTGGTGATGTCGATTTTGCTCAGGCGTTCGGCGAGTGCATCGGGATTGGGTTTGAAGCCAGCAACATGGGCTTTGACTGCAGCAATAATCGTTTCACGCACATGAGAGACATTAAATATTGCGTGAAATGTCAACTCTTGTACGATCAGCCACATCTGCATGTCGGCAATGTTGATGCTCCAATCTGTTGCAAATTCTTCACAGTTCTTTTCGACGAACAGCAATTGTGTTTGTGGTTCGCGTGGAAGCGGCAAATCATATTGCCCAAAGGCCCTTAATGAGAGTTGGCCGATCATTGATCCGATCGACATTCCGAGCATTGCCGGTGCCATCATCTTGACGAGATTGCCGAGCATCGCATTTAATTCGGCTGATTGGTTCGACCCTTCGTGATGGTCTTGTGGCTGCGTTGGGTCATTTTTCGTCTGGTTAGAAATAGAAGTTGCAAACTCTGTAAACAGTTGCTTGTATGCAGAAATTGTGTGATGCACCCACATTGATCTGTTTACGACTTCGATCTCGGGCAAGTTGCTGTTACTCGTCGATTTCACAGTCGCCAGACCTGTTACATCACGAACATGCATGTCAGCAACTGCAGCAATTTTTTGGATAGCGATTCGAACTGCTGGGTCAACATTTGCTTCGCTGGATGCGCCTGATGTTGTATTTGTCGATGAGCTTGTTGCGGTACTCAATGCGAACTGGCGCGCCATATCCCATTGAACTGGCGCTTGACTTGATAACGCCTTCATGATTTCTGAAAAAAAAGGTATTTCTGGCATTGGTTGCTCATTCGGATCGTGAGACATGGACTGATGCTACGCAGACCGTACACTGAAACAGATGTCAGATAAGCAAATCCTCGACAATGAGGGCACTTGGCTTGAATTAACTGATTCCAAACTCAATGTTGGTGCGGTTTACGATTGGGCAACATTGCCGTCGTGTGGCGCAGTGATTGTATTTTCAGGAACTGTTCGAGATCACGCAGACGGACGCGCAAATGTAACTTCGTTAACTTATGAAGCGTACGACAACCAAGTAATTTCTAAATTGAAACTAATTGCCGATGAGATGCGTACAAGGTGGATCGATCTTGGTCGCATCGCTTTGATTCACCGAGTTGGTGAACTTCTAGTAACTGAGTCATCTGTACTAGTTGCCGTTTCGTCGCCCCATCGCACAGAGTCATTTCCGGCGGCGCGTTTTGCGATAGATACTCTAAAACTAACTATCCCAATCTGGAAGCAAGAACACTGGAAAGACGGCACTGACTGGGGAACGAATAGTCAAGACATATCTTCAATTAAAAAGAACAACTCAGTAGAGAGTTCGATCTCCTGAGATGATTGCCGCTTCATCGCTCGCGGTTTTCTTCGCCGCAATTTCTATTGTTAGCGCTTGCACTCTTGCATATATTCTTTTGACCCAAGAAAAGAAAGCCTATGATCCACACGGACCAGGGGCATTTCATCGCCACATTGAGGCACTTTCAGATATTTCGCGTGGAAAAACCCGATCGCAGTCTCGTGAAATCCAAGATCCAACCGTAAGAAATAATTAGTCATGACAAGAAACCTTGCAATTGATTTAGGAACCGCTAACACCTTGGTCTACAAGGAAGATGAAGGAATTGTTATCAATGAGCCATCTGTGATTGCTGTCAACCGACGGAGTGGCGAAGTACTCGCAACCGGAAGAGAAGCGTGGGAGATGATTGGGAAAACGCCCGGAAACATCGTGGCGGTGAGACCGTTGCGTGGTGGCGCAATCACTGACTTTGAAGTCACCGAGAAAATGATTCGTTTGTTGTTGCAACGTGCGGGTGTTTCAAGATTTTCGCGACCAAAAGTTTTGATTTGTGTGCCATCAGCGATTACAGAAATTGAGCGCCGTGCTGTTACCGATGCAACTCGTCGAGCCGGCGCTGCTGATGCACAATTGCTTGAACAGCCGGTGGCGGCCGCAATTGGAGCGAACCTACCGATAACAGAACCAGTTGGAAATATGGTGATTGATATTGGTGGAGGAACTACTGAATCTGCAGTGATCAGCATGGGTGGAATTGTTGCGCTCGAGGCTGTGCGAGTTGGAAGCTTTGATGTTGACGCCGAGATTCAGGCCCATGTACGCCGTAGTCACGGAATCGCGATTGGTGAGCGCACTGCAGAACAAATTAAAATTTCAATAGGTAGCGCAATGCCGATGCCTGGTCTCCCAGACGCCGAGGTGCGAGGACGAGATTTGGTTTCTGGTCTGCCAAAGACAATTATTTTGACTGCGACTGAAATTCGTGACGCAATAAATCCGGTAATTGCAAAAATGATCGCATCTGTTATCACATGTCTTGGAGATGCACCCCCAGAATTGGCCCAGGACTTTCTCAAGCGTGGAATGTATGTGGTTGGTGGGGGAGCGCTTCTTAAAGGAATGCCAGAGCGCATCGCACTTGAGACACAGGTTCCGGTTGTTTTATCTGAAGACGCACTTGAAGCAGTTGTACTCGGTGCGGGTGCTTGCGTTGAACGATGGTCTGAGATGCGAATGTCGTTCATGGACTCTCGTCGAGAGATCATTCACTAGTCAACGAGTCGTGTGAGCCCCTCTTGGGCAACCGTGACAACAAGTTCGCCTGATTTCGTAAAAATTGAACCACTGGCGAGACCTCTCGCATTTGAAGTTGAGAGCGCAATTTGATCGTAAAGCAACCAATCGTCGGCACGAAACGGTCTGTGAAACCACATCACATGATCCAAACTGGCCATCTGTATTCCTTTATCGGTCCATGAAATTCCGTGTGGGAGTAAAGCAGTGTCGAGAAGCGACATGTCACTGGCATAAGTAACTATGCATGCATGCAAAACTGGATCATCCGGAAGTTTTCCGTCGGCACGCATCCATAGTTTTTGACCCGCGCTCTTGACGTTATTTCTTGAGAACGGATCAGAGTTGATATAGCGAAGATCAATTGGTCGAGGGTGATCAAACCAGTCCCCAATTTGCTCTTTAAATGGAGTCATTCGCTCTTTAAAATCAGGCAGAGACTCGGCAGGCGGTAGGTCTTTGGGCATTTGAATGTGGTTTTCGAGTCCTTTTTCAAAAATTTGAAAACTTGCCTGCAAGTTAAAAATTGCTTTGCCATGTTGAATGGCGATTACACGACGCGTTGTGAAACTTTTACCATCGCGGATGCGGTCAACTTCGTAGAGAATCGGCACATTCGGATCACCGGGTCGCAGGAAATATGCGTGCAGAGAATGCACATGCCGAGATTTATCATCCACAGTTCTTGACGCGGCGATGAGAGCCTGGCCAGCAACTTGACCACCAAAAACTCTTTGCCGATTTTCGTCCGGTGAAACACCACGAAAGATATTCACTTCAATTACTTCGAGGTCCAATAGTTTTATGAGATCGTCAAGTGCGGAAGCCACCCTGCCATTCTTGCATCTTGTGCTGTCTCTAATGATCTTATTTTGTCGGTCATCTAACACAGATACGATTTAACAAGTGACTATTGTCTGGAATGCACAACGCGTAAGCACAGGTCTGAACGAAATTGAACAAGCAAGAGCGATTGTATTTAGTCGGGTCAAACAAATACTCGACGAATATCACGGGGTAGTTCGAACCGCAAGGTACTACGACATTTTGCTTGGTGATTTTATTGAACGATATTTGCACCTTGTATATGTCGCAACTCAGGACATCGCTGACGACCCATCAAAACATAATCAGCAAGGGCAAACTGCAACTGTTCTCGAAAAAATTCAAGTTGAAGTATTTCGGGACACACTTGAATTTTTTTCTGCCTATACCAAGTTGCCGTCAATCACATTGCCAACTTTGAGAGCGCTCACGAATTTTGGTCCAACTTCAATTTCGATTTCAAGTTCGCCACTTGTGATCTGCAATTCTGGGCTCTCTGGTCGTCGTGACAAACTTGTTGGAAAGTTTCTCAAGGCGATCCCAAAGCAGCGTTCGTTGAAAGTTTTATTTGTCAAACCATTTTCTGGACGCGTGCCATTTAGTTGGGTTAGCGCAATGATTCTTTGGCGATCGTGGGCCAAGCATGACGACCTTAACTTTAAGTACTCGGTGAATGTTCTTCCCGACAGCGCCTGGCGACAAAGAAATATTTCGCAAATTACCAAAGATTCTTCGCTCGCAGAAGTTAGTTGTGCACTGCTCGGGGTGTTTCTGCCGGCTGCAGTTGCTGAGGGGTTCAGCGCAATTCGTGCCAAGGTGCTCTTGGCGCGACCGAATCGCCCCGCACATATTTATTCTTCGCAATCGTTGTGGACTCATCTTGAGTTCAAGGTTTTGGCAGCAGAGTGGTGCGAACTTGGTACCAAATTGTCATATCACCAACACGGTGGCTGGTATGGTCTCGACGAGCTTCATGTGCTTGAAGAATACGAAAGCCGAGTGTCAGATAATTTTTATACTTGGGGATGGAGTCGATCTGGAAAAAGCACCAGACCTCTACCACCACCAATACCAAGGCAAAGAAATCAAAACAAGACTCAAGATTCGTTGATTTGTTTTGACCAACCACAGCAGATTTATCGGTTGCAATACTTTCCATTAGTTGGAACTTTGCAGACGATGTATGACCAGGTTGCTGAATTTATAAAGTTGCGCAACAGTAAAACTCAGTTAAAAATTCGATTATTTCCTGGCGATTACGGCACAGCACAGCGCGACGCAATTCTTGCAGCCAGCCCCGATGCCAAGTTTGGAAACTCAGAAGATATTTTTAAACAATATTCGGGAAGTCGCATCGTTGTGCACAGCTACCTTGGAACTTCGTGGCTTGAAACGATCGGAATCAACATTCCGACAATTTGTTTCTATGATCCTGATGCATATAAATTCAGACCAGATGCTCGGTTGTTGATTGAAGAACTTACCCGAGTTGGTATCTTGCACACTTCTGGTGGCAGCGCAGCGATGCTTGCAAACAAAATTGACGGTGATGTTGCAAAGTGGTGGCTATCAATTGAAGTTCAGTCGGCACGAACAAATTTTGCCGAGAAGTTTGCAAATTTTTCGCCAGACTGGAAGAACCAGTGGCAACAAGAATTCAGCAGATTGCTTAATTCGCAATCAAGATAACGATGGATAAAGTTTTACGCGCCGAGGCTCTGATGACAAAGGGCTTCATGCCGCCCGACGAAGGCGATGCGCTGTATCTCGCGGCATGTTCGGCTTGTAAGGCACTGCCTCAGTTACCAATTGTTGAGGTTGGCACATATTGTGGTCGTTCGACTGTTTGGCTTGGTGCAGCCGCGAGAAAATTTCGTACGAATGTGTTTGCAGTTGATCACCACTTTGGCAGTGAAGAGAATCAGCAAGGGTGGGAGTGGTTCGATGAATCGCTTGTTGATTCTGCGAGTGGCAGGCTCAACACTTTGCCCAGTTTGGTTGATACTTTGCGCAGATCAAGACTCACAGATGTTGTCATCCCTGTTGTCGGTGAATCAAAAGTAATCAGTTCGCAATGGTCAAAACAAGTAGCAATGTGTTTTATTGATGGTGGTCACGGCGATGAGCCAGTAAAAGATGATTATCTTGGCTGGGCACCAAAAGTTGCGATAAATGGCTTCCTCGCAATCCACGATGTTTTTGCTGATCCAAAACACGGGGGCCAAGCCCCATTCAAATATATTTACAGCGCTGCGATTGACTCTGGAGAATTTATCGAACTTTCGGCAACGGGTTCATTGAGAGTTCTGCAACGAATTGAAAAGTTTAATTTGAATAGCTAGTTACTTTTTGTTTCGTCGTATTTAAAAATCTGGGCGGCTGGTGAGATACCCAGCAACGAGTCCGCCGCCAAAATAACTGCGGCTCCTGTGTAGGCCGAGCGTTCTTCGGCCGGAAAAATAACTTTGTCTGGATAAACCAAACCCGTTAAATATGATCCATCAATAGTTCGATGTTGAATCGTCGTATTCAACAAATACTGGGCGGTCTCAACATCGCCGATTGCAGAAAATGCAAGAGAGCACTCAGCAGTTTCCGAGGCAGTAACCCACGGTTCATCACTGACGCATCTGACGCCAAGATTTGGCATGACGAATAAATCCCACTGACTCTTGAGCCGCAATTTTGCGGCGTCTCCAGTGAGAGCACCCGTTAGAACCGGATAGTACCAGTCCATTGCCCATCGATCTTTTGGTTCAAATGCGTGTGGCTGATTTTGAATCACTTGATCAATTCGTTTGGCAGTCTCGCGCCATTTCGGTTTTGATTTGCCGAGCACGTCGGCAACATTGCTCGCGGAAATCAACGCATGACGAATTGATGAGCATCCGGTCAACAAGGCATAATCCCAGGGATTCTGATTTTCTTCCCTGGCCCACAAAATGGTTCCATCGCTACGTTGCATGTCGAGAACCCACGACATCGCATTTTCAAGCATCGGCCAAAACTCTCTGAGCGTTGTTTCATCGTTCGTGCACAACCAGTGGTGCCAAAGACCAGTGCCGATGTATGCGCAAACATTGCTGTCAAGTTTCGTTTCTTCAACTTTGCCATCGCTGTGAAAATAATTAAACCAAGAGCCGTCTGAGCGTTGAGTCGTGTTCAACCACTTGTATGCCTGTCGAGAGTTATCGTGACGGCCCATTACATCAAGGGCCATTGCGGTTTCGACATGGTTCCAAGGGTCGCAATGACCACCATCAAACCACGGGATCATGCCACTCGGCCGTTGCAGTTTTGCAATTGAATCCGCAGTTAATGAAAGTTCTTCAAAAGTTAATGGCTGAAGAACATCTACAAAACTTTTCTCAGACATTTCAGTTGCCAACTAACTGTGGCTTTTTTGCGTAGACAACATAACTCTTACCGATTGCGGGGCTCAGTGCGCGATCAAGTGTGCGAGTTATTAGTGGCGCAGAGATAATGTCCCACTCGAGAAACTTTTTGTAGAGTGCAACTGCTTTATTATCTTCTCGTTGTGGGCCGACCGCGCATCGCAGCCACCAGTAAGGCGAATGCAAACCATGTGCTTTGTGCGAATCTCCAACTACCAGACCAGCGTTTTTAATTTTCGCACGCAATTGGCTGCTGCGATAAATCCGCACATGACCACCCTTGACGAATGGGGCATGGTATTCATCCGAAAGCGCCCAGTTAATTCTCTCCGGAAACCATGACGGCACGGTGGCTGCAAGCACACCACCTGGTCGCAGAACACGAACTAATTCGTTCAGGGCAGACACGTCGTCGTCAATGTGTTCAAGAACTTCAGATGTAACTATGCAATCAAATGTTGCATCGGCAAATGGCAAACGAGTTGCGTCTCCACGTACAACACCAGTAAACGAATTTGGGTCGAGTTCGCCCGCTTGATACATCGCCGCAAAAGTTGCGCGGGTAGTTTCAACTTCTTGTTGGGCATAATCAAGTGCTATTACTTGGGCGCCGCGCCGCGCGGCTTCAAAAGCATGTCGACCAAAGCCCGTGCCAGCATCTAATAATTTGTCACCAGGTTTGAGGTCTAATTTGTCAAATTTAATCGTCAGCATTTCTAGAGGTGATTTCTGTTTTGATTTTTGTCGCGATTTCGACCGGCAAGTTTTCGCTGGTTATGTGGCATCGAAAGTACTTCGCGGTATTGATCAACGGTTAATTGCGCGCAATGTCTCCATGACCATCGTTCAGCAACTCGCGCGCGACCTGCAAGCCCAATTTTTTCGCGCAACTGCTTGTCATCAAGCCCACGACGAATCGTCGCAGCAAGCGCGTCGCTGTCTGCGGCAACGCAAGACAAAACTGTTTCCCCGTCCAAACCTGTAACTTCTGGAAGTGCACCACCAGTCGTCGCAACTAGACAAATACCCGTGCTCATTGCTTCAATCGCAGGAAGACTAAAACCTTCATACAGACTTGGCACCACTGCGAGTTCAGATTCGGCGTACAACTCAACTATCTGTTCATCTGTTACGCCAGAAACAAAACTGATGCAATCTTGCAATCCGAGTGATTCAATTAAGTCAGCACTTGCCCCGGCCCTGGGTTTACCGATAATTGTCAAGTGGATCTCTCGTTCGGTGCGAATTTTCGCAACTGCTTCAAGCAAGAACGACAGTCCTTTTAAGGCGACATCTGCTGATGCAGTGGTAATCAAATGTGCTGACTTCCTTGCAATCGTCGGAATTGGTTTAAACAAATCTGGATCAACGCCAACTGGCACGAGTCGCATTCGATCTTTTGAAACACCCATGTCTGTGTGAATGTCATTGATCGAATTTTCACTGACGACAACTACGCGTGGCATCTTGCTCGCAACGCGACCCTGCATCCACACGAATGAATACCATCTACCGATTGCTTTTCGTTTCCACCAATTTTTAGTGTGAGCCATCTCTAGAGCTCGGTCTTTGGTTATCGGATGGTGCAGGGTGACAATTGTAGGGATGAGTTTTTCAATTTTTAAAATTCCAGTGCCCAGACATTGGTTGTCATGGACAAGATCAAAATCATTTATCCGATCACGCAAAACTTGATGCGCTCGCATGCTGAACGACAGCGGTTCACCGAAGGTTCCTTTTAGAAACAAAGCCGCCTCAACTATGTTTGGCCAAGTGTTTAACTCCCAATAGGCAGGAAATCGACCCGGGTTGTGGTCGTTAAAAATATCCAAACTTGGTAATTTATGAAGCTCGACTCGCTGGTCTAAAACCGGGTATGGCTGACCGCTGAAAACCTCAACATGATGACCAAGATCCGTGAGTGCCTTTGTCAAATGACGGGTGTAAACGCCTTGCCCACCAACATGAGGTTTGCCACGATAAGTGAGATATGCAATTCGTAGCGGGCCGTTGATGTCGAACGGCTCAGTCATTTATAAATCTTACCGTCAGGGTTTTATTTCGCCGATGCGAAGATTACGAGTTAAGCGGTCAAGCCGAGATCACTAGACGCATATAACGACTAAGGGGAGTTTTTGGCGTGATGATTTGTGGCTCGAGATTAAATCCATCTGGAGGACCAGATTGAGGTTCGATACAAATCGCATGTTGCGGCTCGTCATAAACGACCCAGTGAGTGCAGTCAGATTGAATTTCTAGTCGCAAATTGTTGTCGAACTTGATGACTGGCGCTTGTTGTGAATCTGTAAAACAATCATCGAATGGCCCCGCAGTTGGCGCAATTAATTCACCACTCGGAATTCCAGATTGATCACGCACATACATTTTTTTAAAGTTTGTGGTGAATGTACAAGGTCGCGCAAACCAAGGGTGCCATCCAACTTGTCCTGGCATAGTCGCGTCGTTCGTTGAAAGAATTAATTTAAAATCAATCATGTTGTTTACGACCGAAATAGTTTGAATAACTTCACCAGAGAAATCCCATTGACTGCCCAGCTCTATCTGCATCGTCACCGACGAATGAGAAGTTGCAGTAGTTTCCCATGGACGATCTAGCACGGTGCCGTGAATTGCGTGGGGTGGCATATTGATTTCTAGATTGTGTTGTTTCGCATTGTGGGTAAACACGCCGTTTCGCACGCGTCCTGCCCAAGGCGCCATTGGATAACAACCCCACTTCTGTAAGTTCGTTTCATTATTTTTAGTGATCAAGAGCTCACGACCAAACGCGACAATTGACGACAATCGCCCGCCAAGGTGTGGGCTAACGACGCACCGAATATTGTCGCTGGCAATGACTAAGTCGTCGTTTGTCATTTAAATTTCGCTGACCCTATCTTTGAAGTGCGTCGCACGGTCCAGCAAATAACCAACCCAATCGCAAGCATAAAAATAAATAGTCGATCACCAAGATACGAATACAAAGTTCGTCCGGTGCTCAGCGGCACATCAACAACGATTGTTTTTGCATCGCCGACGCCAACCCTATTTGTGATCTTGCCTTGTGGAGTGATCACCGCACTAAAACCAGTTGTTGCCGCTTGAAGCGTCCAGCGGCCAGTTTCGCGCGCTCGAAGTGAATTGGTCGCGAGTTGCTGAGTTTGCAAAATAGTTCCGTTATAACTTGAGCCGTTTGTCGGGTTAAGCAAAATAGTGCCACCAGCCTCAACCCCGCTGTTCGCTCGACCAGCGAAGAAAGCCTCCCAAGAAATTGTTACTGCCACATCTGTTTTGGTTAGCTGCAAAAGTGCGGGGTCTTTGCCTTGAACTGCATCACTAGGTATTCGATCTACGGGCGCTCCAATTGCTGTCAGCAAACTTCGAAGACCAGACGGAACATATTCGCCAAAAGGCACACGCCGAACTTTGTCATACCGCGAGGTGATTTCACCGTTTGGTTGCACGACGATCTGCGCATTTGTAAAACGATTCACACCGGCATTTTCGGTGACACCAACCAGAAATTCTGCGTTGAGTCGCTTTGACTCGGAGGCAATTTCTAGATACTCCGCACTACTCGCAAAGTCGGCAACATCGATCACATTTTCTGGCCAAACCACAATGTCAAGATTGTCGGTCGGCTGCAAAGTTTTTGTAACTTTCAAATGTCTGTCAACAGCATCACGAGCTCTTGCATTTATTGCCAGAACCCCCTGCGGTCCACCGCCTTGCACGAGTGCGACACGCAAAGTTTCATTTGTGGTGCGCACGGGGCTACTAGCCAGTGCAAATATTTGGACAGCGATCAAAACCAGAAAAACGATTGCGACCGGTTGTTGAGATTGTCGCCTATCTAAATATCCAAAAATTAATGCTGCAGTTTGTAGAACGAACCATGTTGCAAGTATTGGCCCGCCAATCGACACAATGTCTGCGAACCGAGTTTGAGAAACCGAGATTGGAAGCGTTGCCAGCGGAACACCCCCAAATGGAAATGAAAATCGCAATGCCTCGGCCAAAGTATGGGCAATTGGTTTCGAAAACATTGGCTGACCCAATTGCGAGGACACGATTGCGGCGAGTCCGTGAAAGATTGCAAACAGTAGCGCTGCAATTATGTAGCCAGGCGCAGTGAGAAACCACATCCAACCCATCCCGAGCGCCAACCATGTAAAGCCAAATGCACAGCCAACGAGAAATCTTTCTTTTGTACTTTGTGCTTTTACGGATACCTTAAAAAATAAAACAAGACCAACGAAACAAAGTGGCCACCAACCCCACGGCGGAAGCGAAAATCCGACTGTAAGTCCGCTTATTGTTGCTGTTAGTAAACGCGAAAATTTAGTTCGATAAATTACTGGCTCTGTCATCTAAACGGATCTTCGGTTTGCAGAAGTGCTTCAAGTCGAGCTGCTCGCTCTCGAGCTGGCGGATGAGAAGCAACAAAAATTTGGTCGTGAGAAAATTGATCAACGTAGTTAGTTTGATCAGCAACTCGCGATAGGGCATTGAGCAGCTCTTTTCCAAAGCCCATGCGCACTACCCGTCTGTCAGCTTGAAATTCTGAACCATGGCCCACTGCGTTACTGAGCGTCTGTGCAACGATTAATCCTGAGACGAAAATTGACGAGACCACTGTCAATGCGGCCGAGGCGAGAATGCCGAAAAATTTGACTATTGATAGTCGTGAACCAAGCGTGTCCGAAATTACTTCAGCGACAGTTTGCAGAATGAAACCGGTCCTGGCGAGTATCAGAATCGGCAAACTGAGCCATTGTGCGACTGTTAACGCAACAGTATGAGAACCAAGGTGATGACTAAGTTCATGTGCGAGCACTCCAGTGAGTTCATTGTTGTCAAGTTCGTTTACTGCAAATGACGAGACAACTAGCAAGTGTCCACCAGATGCGAATGCATTTAGTTCACTCGAGTCAACAACTGCGAGCAGAAAACTTCCGGTTGAAATGTGATTTGCTTTTGCAACTCTTCGCCAGGCTTGATACAACGCAACGGACTCGTCATAAGTTGGTTGTCGTGCACCCAACAAGCGGGCTAAAAATAATTTCTGGATTGACTTAGAAAAGAGGATGATGCCCAGCGTCAAGGCGGCAAAAGCAAAGAGCGGGAATGAAACATCGGTGAACTTCCAAAACGGAATCCAAAAGATTGCAATGGCCACCGACCATGTTGGAAGCAGAGCCGCCACAGGAGCAAGTGAACTTATCGCCGCTAAATCGACCTGACGCTTTGCGCTTGGCACCCTTTAAGTAGACCAGCAATAGCCTGTTTTTGGCAACTTCGGTTTACACTCGGTTTCTATGAGTGCAACGCGTGAAGAGCGAATTGTGCAGCATCAACGCAATGAGAAGTGGCAAAATCCACCGGTTCGCATTGAGATGCCCGAGTGCATTAATTGTGATGCGTGTCTGCGTGCATGTCCACCACAGTTCGGGGCGATATTTAATTTTGGAACAGATGTCGTGATAATTCCTGAACTATGTAGTGGCTGTGACAAATGTTTGCCAGCGTGTCCTGTTAACTGCATTTATCCGTTTGCTGATTGGCAGACCACGAGTTACCCGAGTGAGTGGTGGAGCGAACCAGGTAGTAAAAATGATCCTTATCTATAGTAGAAACTTATGAACATTGCTTATGATTTTGCGATCAAACCAAATTATTGTTTTGCGATCAAACAACTAACATGAAATCAGTGTTTGCAACTTTGCCGAGCCCATCACAGGGCTCAATTGAAATTTTCTCGTTGCGGTTTAACGCTTATGGATTGATGATTGCCCTTGGTGTAGTCGCCGCAGTTTGGTCATTCAAAAGGCGACTCCTTCAGCGCGGTCACGAAGAGCCAGACGACGCCGGTTCAATTGCGATGATTGCCGTACCTGTTGGCATAATCGGTGCTCGCGCATATCACGTGATTACCGACTGGGAAAGATTTGAAGGAAACTGGATTGATGTTGTAAAAATTTGGCACGGTGGCCTTGGAATTTGGGGTGGCATCACGGTTGGAGTAATCACCGGAATTTTTGTTGCGCGCAAACGCAATCTCGGGATCGCTCTTGGATTGACTTGTGTCGCACCAGGGCTTGCACTTGCTCAGTCAATTGGTCGGTGGGGCAATTGGTTCAACCAAGAGCTCTTTGGTCGGCCAACAACATTGCCGTGGGCATTAGAAATTTCAGCCGCCAATGCGAAGTCAGCAGGTTTTGAACCAGGCACTACATTTCATCCGACATTTTTGTATGAGTCACTTGGCTGTTTAGTTTTATATATCGCGCTTCTCAAAATTGAAGAGCGCTGGCGCCCAAGAGATGGTCGCCTCTTTGGAATGTATGTTGCTGGTTACACATTTTTGAGATTTTTTGTAGAGTCGTTGCGAGTCGATACAGCAAAAAATATTGGTGGTTTGCGCCTTAATCAATGGACAGCGATCATAGTTTTCACTCTCGCCGTCGTGTATCTAATCATTGATCGTCTCGTAGAATTAGAGTCGTGGCCGAGAAAATTTCAAAAGAAACTGTTGTCAAAGTCTCGCGACTCGCAAGACTGAGTCTTACTACCGAAGAAACCGAGCGAATGACAGCCCAGTTGGCTGGCATGCTAGAACATTTTCGAGATATTGATGCTCTTGATCTCGCATCGGTCGAGCCGATGACTCAGCCATATCCGTTAAAAAATGTATTGCGCAAAGATGTTGAATTGCCATCGTTGGATCGTGATGAAGTCCTTGGTCAAGCACCATCAGCCGAGAGTGGCCGCTTTCGTGTTCCACCAACTATTGGTTTTGACGTTTAACAGATGCAGAAACTTGTTGACATTGTCGCCGGGGTAACGAGCGGTTCGCTAAAAGCAAGCGCAGTCGTTGAGGAGCATCTGGCACGAATTGGTGCCCGTGAAAGCGAGATTCATGCTTTTAATTTGGTGACAGCAGATCAGGCGCGCGTCGATGCTGCAAAAGTTGACGAAGATGTAAAAGCAGGCAAAAAAGTTGGTGCGCTAGCGGGTGTGCCGATCGCGTTGAAAGACAACATGTGCACGCGCGGTGTTGAAACAACTTGCTCATCAAAAATATTGCAAGGTTGGAAGCCACCATACGATGCAACGGTTGTTACAAAATTGCGCGCTGCCGGCGCTGTGATCATGGGCAAAACAAATCTTGATGAGTTCGCAATGGGTTCGAGCACCGAGAACTCGGCGTTTGGTCCCACTAAAAATCCACATGATGTTTCGCGGGTGCCTGGTGGATCAAGTGGCGGTAGCGCGGCTGCTGTCAGCGCAGGTTTTGCTGCCGCATCTTTGGGTAGCGACACTGGTGGAAGTATTCGTCAGCCGGCTGCGTTGTGTGGCGTTGTTGGTGTGAAACCAACTTACGGAGTTGTTTCGCGCTACGGGCTTGTTGCTTTTGCCAGCAGTCTTGACCAGATTGGACCATTCACAAGCGATGTGCGCGACGCAGCAACATTGCTTGAAGTTATTTCTGGCCATGACCCGATGGATTCGACTTCAATTCCGCAGCCTGCGCCGTCGCTTGTTGCGGTTCTTGATCACGGTGTTGCAGGCATGCGTATCGGCAGAGTTACAGATCTGCCAGAGGGCTGTGAGCCAGATGTTCTTGCTCGACTTGAGGCCGCGTTTGATGCCTTGCGTAATGCCGGGGCGATAATCGTTGATATTAAATTGCCTTCAATTCAATATTGCCTGACTGCGTATTATTTAATTGCACCAGCAGAGGCGAGCAGCAATCTTGCGCGCTACGACGGTGTTCGCTTTGGCAATCGCGTTGAAGCTGCGGATTTAAATTCGATGTATGCAGCAACTCGCGAAGCCGGCTTTGGTGAAGAAGTAAAGCGCCGAATCATGCTCGGAACATATGCATTATCGGCTGGCTATTACGACGCTTATTACGGCAAGGCGCTTAAAGTTCGTCGTTTAATTTCTGATGATTTCGCTCGTGCCTACGAAAAAACAGATGTGATTCTCACGCCAACTTCGCCATCAGTGGCTTTTAAGTTCGGCTCAAAAACCGATAATCCATTGGCGATGTACTTGTGTGATGTGTTTACGATTCCAACAAATTTGGCTGGGCATCCCGCAATGAGCGTGCCATTCGGAACTGGCGCCGACAAGATGCCGGTTGGTGTGCAAGTTTTGGCGACAACTCTTGGTGAGCAAGCGATGTTTAAAGTCGCTGCCGAACTTGAGAGGTCGTTATGAGCGAAGTTACAGCACTTCCCAACGGGTGGCAGTTAATTGTCGGGCTAGAAGTTCACGTTGAATTAGCGACAAAAACAAAAATGTTCAGTGCCAGTGCAAATAGATTCGGCGATGAACCGAATACGAATATTGATCCTGTGACGTTGGGTTTGCCAGGTGCTCTGCCTGTATTAAATCAACATGCCATCGAACTTGCAATGCGCATCGGTTTGGCTCTGAATTGCAAAGTTCAACCGTGCACCTTTCATCGCAAAAATTATTTCTACCCAGACTTGCCGAAGGCTTTTCAAATCACGCAATATGATCATCCATTAAATGTCGACGGTCATTTGATGTTGCCGGGTGATGTTTGTATCGGCATAGAGCGAGCCCATCTTGAAGAAGACACAGGCAAGTCGACCCACTTTGGTGGCTCGTCAGGTCGTATTCATGGCAGTGACTATTCGTTGATCGACTTCAATCGTGCAGGCGTGCCGCTTGTAGAGATTGTTTCGCGACCCGACATTCGCACTTCGGAACAAGCACGCCAATACGTGGCCGAGCTGCGTTCTATTTTGTTGGCTGTGGGTGCAAGCGATGCAAAAATGGAAGAAGGTTCGATGCGCTGTGATGTCAACGTCTCAGTGCATAAGCCCGGCACACCGTTTGGCACGCGTTGTGAAATAAAAAACGTCAACTCAATTCGCTCTGTAGGCCGTGCGATTGACTATGAATCTCGCCGTCAAGTTGATGTAATCGAAGGCGGTGGCACAATTCGTCAAGAAACTCGCCACTGGGATGACGCGACTGGGCGCACAGAAACTTTGCGCACAAAAGAAGACGCCGATGATTATCGGTACTTTTTAGAACCAGACCTCGTGCCACTCGTGCCAGATCAGTCGTGGATCGATGCCGTGCGAGCAGCGCTGCCGAAGTTGCCTGCTGCGCGACGACAATCGTTGTCCGAACTTTGCGGTGTCGATAAAGACGGCGAGTCGGCGTTCGTAGTTGTTGAGCGTGGGCAAGATGATTATGTCGCAGCCGTTGTCGCAGCCGGTGGAGATCCGCGTCGCGCAGTTGTATATGTACAGCAAGCATTCGCCGAACAGGGTGCTACTCCAAAAGTGCCGGCAAAAGATTTGGCTGCGTTGACGATTCTTGAACGCGATTCAAAAGTGACTTCAACTCAAGCCAAGACACTGTTGACTGATTTAATTGAAGCAGGCGGTGGCGATGTTGCGGCGATGGCGAGCAAGCGCGGTTTTGAAGCACTCGACACGAGTGCAGTTGAGGCGATGGTTGACGCTGCGATCGCAGCCGAACCTGGGGCTTGGCAGAAGTATTGCAACGGTGAAGAAAAGGCGCTCGGAGCGCTTGTCGGGGCGATCATGAAATCCTCGAAAGGCAAGGCCGACGGCAAGGTAATCACCGCGTTACTTCAAGCCAAACGCCCCTAAATAAGCGTTGTTATAGCCACAACCAAATGTTAGGCTAGCCTAACAAATCAATCGGAAGGGAAGTTAGTAGTGGGTTCAAGTTTTCTAATCACACTTCGCGAAGGTCTTGAAGCATCTTTAGTGATTTCAATTTTGTTGACTTATCTTGTCAAAACAAATCGTCAAGACGAAAAGCGTTCAGTCTGGCTTGGCACGATTGCCGCAGTTGTTGCCTGCTTCGTTGTTGGTGTTCTTTTCTTTATTCTTGTTGACGGTCTGAATGGCAAAGTAGAAAAGGGCGTCGAAGGCTTCTTGGCCCTTGCAGCGATGCTTGTGCTCACTCAGATGATTTTCTGGATGCGGGCGAATGCGCGCAATATGACTTCAGACTTGCGCAAAAAAGTTGAGACATCTTCACGAACAACTTTGATTGTTATTGCATTCGTCGCAGTCGCTCGCGAAGGTTTAGAGACCGCGTTGTTTTTGCTTAGTGCGAAAACTGAAACAGCATCAGGTTCAGCAGTTGTCATTGGTGGATTGATTGGTCTTGTCGTGTCAATTGCGATCGGTATTGCTATTTACCGCGCAGGCAGTCGAGTGAATTTGAAAACATTTTTTAATGTCACTGCAATTCTGTTGCTGTTGTTTGCTGCTGGTCTTGCTGGTAAGGCCGTGCATGAGCTTCGTGAATTAATTGGCTGGGAGACTGGGCTATTAATTACACCGGCTTGGACTATCACTTCAGGCGCATGGTCAGCATCAGGCGGAACGTTCTACGATTTCATGAAAGGTTTGTTTGGCTGGCACGCAACCCCTGAGCGTCTGCGTGTTGGTGCGTATTTCGTATATCTAATCCCAGTGTTAGTTAGTTACTTCAAAACTTCGAAAGATGAAAAGCAACTAGTCTCGTAATATATGAACGCTCGGGATCCTGGCACGCCTGTAAATATCAAACCGCGGAGTCGCGATGTAACCGACGGAATTCAAAAAGCCGCATCACGCGCAATGTTGCGCGCAGTAGGTCTCGGCGACGATGACTGGGTAAAACCGCAAGTGGCGATCGCATCTTCATGGAACGAAGTAACGCCGTGCAATGTTTCGCTGAAGCGTTTGGCGGCTCGCGCGAAAATTGGTGTGCGCGAAGCGGGTGGTGTGGCTCTTGAGTTTGGCACGATCACAGTCAGTGATGGCATCAGCATGGGTCACGAAGGTATGCGCGCATCGCTTGTTAGCCGCGAAGTTATTTGCGACAGCGTTGAAACCGTGATGCATGCCGAACGCTTTGATGGCTTTGTTGGATTAGCCGGTTG
>CAMCZA010000022.1 GCA_945885515.1 Ferrithrix thermotolerans DSM 19514
ACCAAGCAGCAAGTGCACTCGAAATTCGACACGAGCGAGAAATCAAAGAACTTGAAGACCGCGTCGCACTAACTGGCGAACGAGGCAGCGGACGAAAAACAATCACAGACCGCCACAAACGCGAACTTCGAAAACTACGCACCGACGAATTGCGCAGCGGGTTGGGTCAGTTTGCAAAAACCTACAGCGACCTAATTTGTGCCCAGCCCGACTTGAGTGATGGTGAAGAAATCATGCACGCAATTCAATTGATCCATAAAACAATTTCGTCGTTAGGTCTCAACACCAACGAGACCCTCGCGCTACACGCGCTACTGCTTAAATGTCCGTCACTTAGTGAAGTCTCACGCAATATCACCTCGCTCGTCGGCTGATAATAATTGAAATTGGTCAGTAGAGTTAATCGTCACGCCCGGGTAGCTCAGTGGTAGAGCAACGCACTCGTAATGCGTAGGTCGCGGGTCCAATTCCCGCCTCGGGCTCCAAAAATTCGGTTTTTCGTTGCGACAATCTCATCAAGTTGCGGCGTGTGCTTTATTAAAAGCCGCTTCAATAAATGCTTGACAAACCTTGAACTTATAATTAAAGAATGCTTTCTTTGCTCTTGAGCGCCACTCGACCGCGCCAATGGAGCAAGAACTTTCTGGTGTTCATTGCGGGTCTCACTTCTGGCGATGTATTCGGACTTGAAGTTTGGCCAAAGTTATGGCTGGCGTTTTTGATTTTCACTTCAGCATCAGCGGCAATGTATTTAATCAATGATGTTTACGACAAGGATGTTGACGCCAAACACCCTAAGAAAAAGTACCGGTCAATCGCCTCGGGACAATTGTCGCCGAGTACTGCCCTTCTAGCCGCTACCGCACTCACGTCAATCAGCGTTATCGGTGTTATGGCGTTACCAGAAAAGTCTTTACTTTTACTTGTCGCCTATCTTCTGATGACTGTGCTTTACTCACTGAAACTAAAGTCCATTCGCATCATCGAAATCCTTGTTGTATCAACTGGCTTCGTCTTGAGAATTTGGTTCGGTGCATCAGCAATTAACGTGCCGATGTCTGTTTGGCTCTGTGTCTGCGTATATTCCGGTTCCACGATGATTGTTATTGCCAAACGACACGCCGAGTTGAGATTCCGTGACCCACAAATAGTTCGAGCAGTAGTGCTGAGATATAAACAGAAAACTCTTCAAATCGCGGGGTTCATTACATCATTGTGTCTGATAACTAGTTATGTTTTATGGACACGTTTTGGCCAACAAGAAACACTCAGTGACAGACTTCTTTTGTACATTTCCTGCATTCCATTTATTGTCGGCGTGAGCAAGTTTTATCACGAAGATCAAACTCGCGGAGTTGAAGAACCAGAAGATTTTCTTCTCTCAGACCTAACCATGCAGATTTCTGGAACACTTTTTCTAGTATTTCTGGTACTTGGGCTTTATGTCAATTCTTAAGAATTTATTTCAAAAGCTGTAAAATCAGTTTTTCATATTTATGCACGCCAGAAGAACCATTCGTTTGTGGTGACTTCCTCGCTATTTTTTGTACATTCTCCATCCCAAGTTTTAGTGCGTCTATATCATCGGGTCGAACAAGTACCCCAGTCGCAGGAGAGTCGACCAAGGTTCTCACTCCAGGTAAATCACTCGTGACAAGCGGTACCCCTAGAGCTTTTGCCTCGGCTTGAGCAATTCCAAATGCCTCAAGAGCATTTATTGACGGGAATACAAAGGCGTCAATAGATGCATAAAAATCTGCGACATCAGTTTCAGAAACGAAACCTAGTAACACAATTCGTGAGTCTCGGGTCGAGCTAACCTGCAATCTTTTGAATATTTCTTGACCCTCTGTGCTAACCGCGCTACCTGCAATCAAAAGTCGATCTTCGTCTCGCGCCATTAAGCCAAACGCCGTGACTAAATTTTCAAGACCTTTTTCGGGGGCTATACGTCCAAGAAATCCGTAGTGATAGCCCGACGAATTGCGAAACGAAGGCTTTGATGGTTGTCGAATTTGTAATGGCGGTGCGATCGCAACCGATTTCACAAGTGAAGACTTAATCCTCGAAAAATCAGCATAATCTCTGCTTGAAACCACTGAAGATGTTGATCGTCTAAGCGAAAAACGAGAGCTCAGATCCATGAGGATTTCTATAACACGTCCAAAAAATGATTTCTGTGCAACAAAGTCGCACTGATAAGTCACCAATTTAGGAGTTAAAGGTATCAACGATATTAATCCTGCTTCAAGCATCGGTAAATGAAGATGAAGCAAGCGGGTTCGTTTGCCATACCGGTACACCAAGAAAGGGAAAGACGCGCTGATCAGACCATTTGCGATACGCATGATGACACTTGCGCGAACCACATCAACTCCATTTATTGTCTCGAATTTCATCAGCGATCTATCGTGTCGTTGACATACCACGCATACCGTCAAGCCACTTGTCACCATTTCTTCTGCAATACGTTTTGCCATATCCGTTAGTCCACTGATATGCGGCGAGTAATAGTTCAAGGCAACAACATAGTCGTAGCCACCCACACGTTTACGACGATTAAGCATCAGTTATTTACTTGAAGGAGTACTCTGTCGAGACTTTTGAGCGTGAAAAAGCATCAACAGCGAAGAGGACAAAAATGAAATATTGATAATGACAAGATGTCTTGGAAAGTAACTAGAGGCGTTATACATAACCATTGGCATGAGGAACATAAATGGAATAATTGCATAGATCGCTATTTCGAAATATTTTCTACTAATCCGACAAGCCAAAACTAAACTTACCAACCAAGAAATGTGCATTAATTGAAAAGAATTCGTGTAGGGCCAGAATCTATCTTTCGGCAATGGGTGCAATGTAAACAAAGTCAGGGAACGAAATTTATCCAAAACTATTTTTCTTGCTTCTGCATCGTAAAATATCTCAAGGAATATCATTGACGAGTTTTGTTGACTGCCTGGGCCGGAGGAAGAAAAAGGAACAAACGACTTGCCATAATAAAGATTATGAATCAGACTTAGACTCGCGCTAGAAACAGTTACAAGAATGAAAAGCCAAGGTGCACTCTTGGCCGATAGTTTGCCTTGATCTTTAAGAATCAAGCCAAACAGCATTACGGCGATCAAATACGCCCAGCCGGGCAACTGGTTCGGTCTGAAGTTCATTGCCAGACCCGCTATTAGTCCGAGAGTTACGATGCGCCCGTTTGAGAATGTGTCGGTGCAAATCAGGTAAGTGAAGACGAATAAAAGTATCCAAGTTGGCAGTTCGGTCGTCAAATTGAAAATATATGAGGACATATTGAGATCCGAAAAAAGTACTACCAACGAGCTAATAAATAAAACTGGCAAAAATCCAAAAAATAGATTTTCAATCTCAATTTGTCTTAGTACTAAGGCAACTGCCACAAAAAGAAACACTGATGCCAATAACGGCAGCAATACATCGTTGTTTCCTAAAATTAGATGTCCGAGAAAAATTAGATAACGCATGGCTGGCTGAAAATAGAAGACAGGCTCACCGCCTTTAAGCGATCCCTCTTTGAAAATAATTCTGGCCAAGCCTTCGTGTACAAACCAGTCACTGTCGCGCTGTCTGAACAGAGCGATATTCCACCATCTTGATGCTGGGAAAAAAGATTTATTGGATACAAAGTGAACTAACCCGATTGAGCCCCCATAAAGCCAGGCGTATTTCGGACACCTTTTTAGAATGATCCAAAGACCAATACCTAATATAAGCCCAACTAGTAACGAACTTCTACTTAGACCAAAATTTTGAAATACCGTATTTGAATTAATTACAAACCACACACCGGCTGCTAAAAATGGGGTAAAAATGAATTGCTTAAGATAACTAGCAAGTAATTTTCCGATCAAAGATCCGAAAAACAACAACATAACAAGATTCAATATTTTGAAAAACAGGTTTTCAAGCAACGTAGTGTCATCAGATGCCGAAATTGGTCTGAATGTTTTCTCGATGCCTAGTTTATACGCCTGAGAAACTGGTTCAAAAACCTGCAACGACGCGTAGTCTCCGATTGTCTCCGGTTGCTTGTCTGGCATTACAGAATCATTGCCGTCGCTAAATCTGTAATAGATCTGCAATTCGTGAGAACCCTTTGAAACAGGAATAAAAATTAGACTCGGACTCCCGGCATAGTGTTTTTCGCTCACTCTTTGACCATCAACCTCCACCCGCAGGTCGCCAAGAAAGACAACAGGAATCCGACTATCAGTTGGCACGTCTATATTTCCGGCAAAGTCAGCCGAGAATGGGAGACGCACAAGCCATAAAGGTTCTAATCGGCCCCATTCATTCATAAACGGCAGGCGCCATGTTGATGTACCCGTGTTTGCCGAACCTTCATCGGTTGGGCCGAAGTTAATTTCTTTCTCGACCGAAGAGATTTTTTCTAATACAGTCCCATTTGCAACAAATGGCTGGTCGTAAGATTTCTCGCATTCACCAACGGGAAGCGGGGCATAAACACTTCGGTAACAGACTTCAAAGCCGTTCGCCAATGGTGAGTAGACAAAAGTCAAAAACTTAACAACCACTAACAGAATTAATCCGCCAAGAATCAGAAATAGCCGACGATTGTCCAGTGAATTCAACCAAATTTTAAGAGACGCCGCGGTCTTGGGCGCGATGACAAAACCCACAACGCCAACCAAGAAAATGAACTCGGCTTTTGAGTCAAACGGCAAACCGTCAAGAACGAGCCTTCCTGAGCCTGGAAGGCTTAGAAGTATTAATACAAGAATCCGAAGTGACAATAAGCGAGAACGAATTGATATGAGCACTGGAAATAACCTAGTACTTCTGCAGAATTTAGGCGGGAAGTTCGACGATGAGAAACTGAGTGTTGTCAGCTACAACTTCGAGTTTGTAGTCGAGCAGGCTGGGCAGTGTTACCGATGTGCCCGCCTGCAATTGTTTCGGCTCACGAGCGTTGCTAGTTGTGAGCGTTGCTGAGCCAGACAAAATAAACATAAACATCAACTCGTGTTGATGCTTGCTTTCTGCAATCACTGCTGATTTTTCGGCGCGCACAGACATTGCACTGGCGTAGCCCAAAGTCGCGGCATCAATGCCTGTGTTGCGTGCTTCAAAACCCGAATAGCGCCAAGGTAGCCAGGGCGACTGCTCGGCAACATGGCGCACGAAACGCTGTCCAGAAAAGTCGCGATCGGGTTTTAGTTGCGCAGTTGGCAAAGTTATTTGATGTTCGGCAAATGTTTCGTGCTCGGCGGGTGCACCGATCTCGATGACTTCGAGATTGTCTGAACTCTCGAGCACACGGTGACGAATTTCAGGCGGCTGCAACACACAGTCGCCGGCGTGCATCACAAAAGATTCGCCTTGGTCTTCGTAAACAACTCTTACCCAGCCGCTCTTGCAATAAATCATTTGAAATTTAATGCGGTGATAATGCACATAATCGGGCACTGGCCCACCGCTCGGTATGTGAATATGCGACGCGATGAACACACCGCCCAATCGACTGGGTATTAAATCTCGATAGCGCATTCCTGCGCGACCAACTGTCCATGATGCGTCACTCGTCAGCGGCGTAACAACGAGTGATTCACGCAATTCGGGCGACTCAACGCCGACACTTGGATTGATTATCTCAATCGTTGTGCCGTTCGGGGCTTGCAAAGTTTGTGCCTTACGATCTGCCGAATGCAAACGCAAGAAAATGTCTTTGCCTGAACCGCCACTGCGCAGACACAACCGCAACCCGTAGCCACTGACAATTGCGGTATTGGGGCTATCGGCTGGCGTGATCATCTCAACGCGAAAGCCAAGATTCTCGATAAAAAAACTTAAAGTTTGATCTAGGTCAAGACACGGCACGACAACTTCAGCAACATCTTGTGCAGCGACAGTTTTCGCGGAGTTCTGATTCACTTGACCAACGCTACTTAGCGATTTCGGTTACTCGCCAACTTGGCCATCGATTGATTCGCGAAGCAAGTCAGCATGCCCATTGTGGCGTGCATACTCTTCAACCATGTGAACAAGTATCCAACGCAAACTCGGCGAATTCCCATCTTGCCAAGTTCGTTTAGCAAGTTGATCAACGCCTCCGGTTGAAAGAGCAGAATTGACCAACGAACGTGAGAGTTCACATGCGCCATGCCATAGCTCAAAAAGTTTCTCTGGAGTATCTTTAGCCGCCGAGTTCCAGTCCCAGTCACGGTCTTGTGACCAATCAACTTCAAACCATGGCGAAAGTTTTTCGCGACCCATCAGCCAATCCGAAAACCAATGGTTTTCGACATACGCCATATGTTTCAAAATTCCACCGAGGGTCATCAACGACACCGCAATTTTCTTTTGTAAATCAATTGCGCCCAAGTTGCAACACTTCCATTCGAGAGTCGCGCGTTGAAAATCTAGAAAACCAAGAAGCGTCGCTACTTCTGTGCTTGATGTCGGTGGCTCAGGCCGACCTTGGTCGTCAATGTTTGAAGTCGACACACGATTTCAGATATTGAAGCGATACACATTTGTGTCGCGCTGAACAAAACCGATGCGCTGATAAAGGCGATTGGCTGCTTGCCGAGATGGACGAGAAGTTAAGTCAACTGTTTTTGCTCCACGCCGCTTTGCTTCATCAATTGCGGCCTGATTTAGCGCTTCGCCCACGCCATGACCACGCGTTGCTGAATCAACCACCACATCTTCAATCCACGCGCGCATCGCGGTCGGAATTCGAAATAATGCCAGTGTTAATAATCCAACAATTTGATTGTCGACTTTAGCGACAAACATCAAAGTTGAATCGCAATCAATGATCTCTCCGAGTTCGCTTGTGGTAATCGGTTTACTTGAAGAAGAAAGTTGTGGGATTAAGCGATGACACGCAAGGAGTAATTCTTCAGAAGCCTGAGACGCTATTTCAACAGATACTGCCGAAGGCATACCAGTTAGCGTATCTGTATTACACACGATGACCGAGAAATTAGATAGCGTCATAACAAATGTCCTCGATTGATCATGTGCGTTGGCTCTCAAAACCGCAACTAAAGAATCCGACATTCATTGCTGCATTTACAGGATGGAACGACGCCGCCGATGCAGCATCAAATGCGGTCAACAATCTTGTCGAAGGTTGGGGCGCAACTCCGCTGGCAACAATTGACCCAGAACCATTTACCGATTACAGCAAAGATCGCCCGCATGTACGACTTAAAGATGGCACCAAACGCAGAATCGTTTGGCCGACTGTCGGTTTGTGGCATGTCAACGGCGCAGGTGGAGACATAATTCTTGCTCTTGGGCCAGAGCCAAGTCTGAAATGGAAACTATTTTCACGCCAAATTATCTCGGTCGCTGAACAATTCAATGCATCAATGTTTTTAACACTTGGCTCGTTGCTGGCCGATGTGCCACACAGTCGACCCGTGCACATAATTGGCACAGCAAGTGATACTGACCTGATTGAAAGATTTGATTTGAAACGATCTCGATACGAAGGCCCAACGGGGATAGTCGGAATTCTGCACGATACATGCGATGACAGTTCAATCCCATCGGCCTCACTTTGGGCCGCCGTACCTGCATACGCTTCACAAGTTCCGTCGCCAAAGGCATCGCTTGCACTGATGCGTCGAGCCTGCGAAATAGTTGGCACCCCTGCACCTCTGGCAACCGTGATGAACCTCATCGAACGCTATGAAGAACAGGTTGATTCAATCGTTCGAGATGACGATGATCTCGTTGCTTATGTTGAGCGGCTTGAGACGATGACCGATAGTGGCATCAGCATTGACGACGAAGTCGACGATAATCAATTGCAATTTGACTTTGCCGGCGACTCGGACGAGCCAGCAGATTCAGGAAATTTAATGGATGAAGTTGAACAATTTCTTCGCGAACAAAACGACAACTAATTTTTAGTCATTAAAAAATTAGATTGCGTCGAGAATTTCAACGCGAAGACGCTTGTTTCCTTTGCCTTTGCTCTCGGTTTTAAGTACTTTCATTCGGCCAACCTCAGTAGTTGAGCGCACATGGGTGCCGCCGTCGGCTTGCTTGTCGAGACCGACAATATCAACTACGCGAATTTCTTTGACAGTTTCAGGGATCATATTAACTTTTGTGCGAATTAGATCTGCATCTGAAATCGCCGTATCACGAGGCAAAAAACTTACAGTAATCGGATAGTTCGCAACTAATGCGTCGTTGACCAAAGACTCAACGGTCTGCGCGAAACCTTCAGGTAGAGGGTCGAATTCAAAATCCATCCTTGCGCTTAGCGGCTCCATATTTCCACCCGTAACTGGCACCTGCCATTGATTCCATATAACTCCGCACAGCACATGCATCGCCGTATGCGTTCGCATCAACTTATGCCGGCGATCCCAATCAACTTGACCGTGCACCGTGGCCCCAAGTGACGGAATATTGCCCGGCTCAAGTGTGTGCCAAACAACTTCGCCCTCTTTGCGAACATCAGTTACGCGCGCACCAGCAATCTCGCCTGTGTCGTTGGGTTGACCGCCGCCTGTCGGATAAAAAGCGGTGCGGTCCAATGCAACCGCGTTCTCGCGAACGTCAATTACTTTGGCATCAAACTGTTGTAAATATGCGTCAACTAAATAAAGCAGTTCTGTTGCCATCACTGCGATTTTAGACTGACTAGTTAACGCAACTGATTAGTTGCGAGACTTAGTAGTCGTCCATTCCTCCGCCTGGCATTGCTGGCGCACTTTCTTCAGGCTTGTCAGCAATCACGGCTTCAGTGGTCAAGAACAGTGCAGCAATTGATGCCGCGTTCTGCAATGCAGAGCGCGTTACTTTTGCAGCGTCAATTACTCCGAGTTTTACAAGATCGGTGTATTCGCCGTTAGCGGCATTGAAGCCTTCATTGCCCTTCATGCTCTTTACTTTTTCAACGACTACTCCACCTTCAAGACCGGCATTTTCAGCGATCTGCTTGAGTGGCGCAGACAATGAACGCGCGACCATTCGCGCTCCAGTTGCTTCGTCACCTTCAAGCTTCGCCATTATCTTTTCAACAGCCTCTTGCGCACGAAGCAATGCAACGCCGCCGCCAGGCACGACGCCTTCTTCGATCGCTGCCTTTGTCGTGCTTACAGCGTCTTCGATGCGATGCTTCTTTTCTTTGAGTTCGACTTCAGTGGCTGCGCCAACTTTCAGAACCGCCACGCCGCCCGACAATTTGGCGAGACGCTCTTGAAGCTTCTCACGGTCGTAGTCGCTGTCGGTGTTGTCAATTTCAGTTTTGATCTGGCTGATTCGACCTTTGATATCAGCCTCTGGACCTGAGCCTTCAATAATTGTCGTCTCATCTTTTGTGATCACAACTTTCTTCGCACGACCCAAAAGATCCATTGTTGCGTTCTCAAGTTTGAGACCAACTTCTTCGCTGATTACTTGTCCACCAGTAAGAATTGCGATGTCTTGCAACATTGCTTTTCGACGATCACCAAAGCCGGGTGCCTTTACAGCAACGCTCTTGAAAGTGCCGCGAATCTTGTTGACCACGAGTGTCGCGAGTGCTTCGCCTTCGATGTCTTCAGCAATTATTACGAGTGGTCGTCCACCTTGCATAACTTTTTCAAGGATTGGCAACATGTCACGAACTGCAGTGATCTTGTTTGCCACGAGCAAAATGTATGGATCATCAAGTGATGCTTCCATGCGATCAGTGTCGGTCGCGAAATATGGCGAGATGTAACCCTTGTCAAAACGCATTCCTTCAACTAGGTCCATCTCCATTCCGAATGTTTGGCTCTCTTCAACGGTGATCACACCGTCTTTGCCAACTTTGTCGATCGCTTCTGAAATCATTTGACCAATTTCTGTGTCGGCTGCCGAGATTGACGCCACTTGGGCGATCTGCTCTTTGCTGTCAACAACTTTGGCAAGTGCCTTGATGCTTGCAACTGCAGCCTCAACAGCGGCTTCAATTCCGCGCTTCATGCTCATCGGGTTGGCGCCGGCAGCGACATTGCGCAAACCTTCGTGCACCATGCTCCAGGCAAGAACAGTTGCAGTTGTCGTTCCGTCGCCAGCAACATCGTCGGTTTTTTTGGCAACTTCTTTTACAAGTTCGGCGCCAATGCGCTCGTAAGGGTCTTCAAGTTCAATTTCTTTGGCGATCGACACGCCGTCGTTTGTAATTGTCGGTGCGCCCCACTTTTTGCTGAGCACAACGTTGCGACCCTTTGGTCCGAGCGTGACACGCACAGCGTCGGCAAGTTTGTTCATTCCTGATTCGAGTCCGCGGCGGGCTTCCTCGTCAAATGCAATGATCTTGGCCATGTTCTAATCCTCCGTTTGAATCCTGAATTTCAGGGGTTATGACTGCGGTTTAAGGATTAGCACTCTATCTACGAGACTGCTAAATCAACACTCAACTACCAGCAAGTCGCCAGTAGAGCCTTATTTTCAAACCAGATTATTGGCCACCAGCAACGGCCGGAATAATAGACACAGTTTGCCCACTGGCAATTTTTGTCTCCAAACCCTGCATGTATCGGACATCGTCATCGGCGACAAAAATATTCACAAACTTGTGCAGGTTGCCTTCGCTGTCGAGTAAACGGTCTGAAAAACCTGGGTGAGCAGTATTTAAACCACTCAGAATTTCGGCAAGCGTCGAGCCTTCAACTTGAACTGTTGAGACCCCGCCTGAAAGTGGACGCAATGTTGTTGGAATTCTCACAGTGACTGACATCTCAACAACGCTATCTTTGAATTCGCAAAACTTTTGCAACTCTCACGTTGTGCGTTGCGAAACAAACTCAGCCAATTCGATAAGCGAATCTATTGCGGATTGTATGATCGGCGCCTGCTTAATCCCCGAAATAGCCTCAGCAGTTAGAGCACTTATCTTTGACTCAAGTTCGTCGAGTGCGCCAGTCTGTTTAATGACTTCCTGAATCTTGTTGACATCTTGATCGGTGATTTTTGTCGACCCAACCAAGTCAAGCACTTGCTTTTGCGCAGTATTTGCAAGTTCATAGGCCATTGCCAGTAACGGTGTGGGTTTACCTTCGCGCAGATCATCACCAACTGGTTTACCCGTTGCGCTTTTGCCACTCTGAGTTGCATCAAATGCGCCAAGCACATCATCACGCATTTGAAATGCATCGCCAAGTGGCAACCCGTACTTTGATAAGGCCAGCATCAACTCTTCGGATCGCTCTGGTGCTGCGAGAACTGCACCTAAATGCAACGGTCGTTCGACGGTGTATTTTGCACTTTTATATCGGCAAACTCGCTCGGCTTTGGTTAAATTGCGCTCGCGTTGAGCAGACCCGAGCAGATCTAGATACTGACCAATATTCAATTCGATTCGCATCTCATTCCAAATTTTTGCAACATCACCACTTGCAATATTCATCAACTGATCGGCATAGACGAAAGCCAAGTCGCCGACCAAAACTGCTGCACCTTCACCAAATCGTCTTGATTCACTGGCCCAAGAATTATTTTCATGAGTTTTTGTATACCGCACATGAGTAGTTGGCTCACCACGGCGAGTCAGCGAACCATCAATCACATCGTCGTGCAGAAGTGCCGAAGCATGCAACAGTTCGAGCGCCGCTTGCGCGTCAACTAACTTCGTTGAATTTGCATCGCCACCAGCACCAACAAATGCTAAATGGCAGAAAGCCGGTCGAAGTCGCTTGCCACCAGCGGCTACAAGGCGACTAATTTCGCTCAATGGCAAACTTAAATCTTGATCAAGAGCCGACCATCTTTGTGATTCTAAATTTAAAAAATCTGCCAAACGGGCGTCAACACGACTCGCAATGTTTTGCAACCAAGTTGGTGGACGCGATGGCATCCTAAAATGCTACGCCTAGTTACTCTTGGGCAAGTCCTTTGACGACCTCTTCAATTTGCAGTTTGGCTTTACCAATTCGCTCACGACACAATTCGATGAGTTGCGAAGCTCGCTGAACATGGGTCGCCAATTTGTCAACATCAACATCATCTTGTTCAAGTTCCTCCAAGATTGATTCGAGTTCTTCTAGAGCTTGGGCATAGCCAATTGTCTCGTCACTTTTATTTTTTGCCATTTTGTTTGCCTTTCGTGAGAATTTCTTCAACCGCGCTCTGTGCCGACCCGTTTGCAAAAGTTGTCACAAGTTTGTCACCAATCTTGAGTTTTGAAGCATCCCGCACGACCTTGCCCGAGGCGTTTCGGGTGATGCTCCAACCCCGAGCCATTGTGTTGACCGGGTCAAGTAGTCGCAGACGATCAGCAAATGCATTAAGCGAACTTTTCTCAAGACGCAACACCTCTGCTGGTCGATGCTTGATTCTTTGAGTTGTCATTGCGAGGCGTTTACTGGCACCTGCGAGCGCATCTAAAACTTTGCCACCAATTTTATTTGCCGTCTCCACCAGGCGACTGCTTGATACATCCAACTCGCGCATCGCAAAAGTTGCGATCGCGTCCCAAGATTCTTCTGTGTTTTCTATAAATTCGCGGACGCGCTCAATAATTGCAGTTGCACATGCTGTCGGTGTTTTATGAGATTGATTGGCAACTTCATCGGCAACGCTCAAGTCTGTTTCGTGACCAATGCCGGTCAAAACAGGCAACCGACAGTTGGCGATTGCTGTCGCAATCTGTGCTGAGTCAAAAGCCATCAGGTCATTTTTTGAACCACCACCGCGAACAAGCATCAAAACATCTAAGTCTTTGCGGGAGTCAAGTGTCTGAAGTGCAGAAACTATCGACGCGATTGCATCTTCGCCCTGAACTCTGGCGTCGCGAACGAAAATTGAAAATCCAAGTCGTGAGTCTTTGAAAGTTTTAAGTACATCGGCGTGTGCTGCGCTGCCAATACTTGTCACGATGCCAACCCGAAGTGGAACCACAGGCAGCTCAACTTTGCGGTTGGCGTCATAAAGACCCTTAAGTTTTAGTTGTCGAATAATTTCTTCACGCTGAGCAATCAAATCACCGAGCGTAAATCTTGGGTCGATTTTTGAAATCTTGATGCTAAATCGACCATTACCTGCAAACAGATCAGGTTCGCCATAGACACGAACTTTCAATCCATCAGATAACTGCAGACCACTAGCTGCAAGTTTTGTGCGCAGTTGCGCATAGACCCCTTGCCAAATAGACGCACTCAAAACAGCTTTCGAATCGCCGTCTTGATCTACGAGTGTGAAATATACATGCTTGGGTATTCTTAGCTCCTGAATTTCACCATGCAACCAAACTCCCCTGCCAAAGCGTTGTTTGACAGTCTGATTAATCTCATCGATCAATTCTCTAACCGAATAGGTCTGCTCGGCATTATCACTGGTCGCGTCGGCTTGCGTCACTTCGTCAACACCATCAAATAATGTTTTGTTGTTTGCCGGTGAGACCTTCATTAGTAAAAGCGCCCAAAAAATACAATACGATAAAGTCTCAGATGATGCATCGCCTAAATAATAGACGCAAGCTAGTCGTATTAATTTTGCTTGCTGGTCTGCTCAGCACAGCATGTAGCGAGCGGGTGATCATTGGTTCATCAAAAGATATACCTGACGGCAAGGCATCAAGCAGTTCTGCGGTTTCTACAACCAACACGACTTCAAGTTCTGAACCAACGCCAGAATTTACAGCAGAGATTAAAAAAATAAATTGGAAAGATTGCGTTGGTGATGTTGCAGATCAGTCGCAACTCAAGAACCAATGTGGCCGTCTCGAAGTGCCGTTTGACTATGACGACCCAAGTATTGGATCATTCAAATTGTTTCTCATAAAAAAGCCGGCATCTGATCAGACAAACCGCATCGGTTCGATGTTGGTGAATCCCGGTGGCCCAGGATTTGGTGGCTCAAGTGTCGCCAAAGACGCACAATATTATTTCAGCGACGAACTTCTCCAGCGGTTTGACATCATCGGATGGGATCCGCGTGGCACCGGCGATACGACTCCGGCAGTAGATTGCATCGACCAGTACGACGAATATTTCGGGATGGATTCTCCACCTGACACACCGCAAGAAAAACAAGCAATAGTTGACGCAAGTCAAAAATTTAATGATCAATGCGTAAAAAACAGCGGAAAAATCTTGCCGTACATTTCGACGAGGTCAACTGCGCAAGACATGGATTCGATTAGGCGCGCCCTCGGTGAAGAGAAAATAAGTTACTTTGGTTTTTCATACGGCTCAGAACTCGGTGCGACCTGGGTAACTATGTTTCCAAACACGGTTCGCGCGGCGGTTTTGGACGGCGCATCTGATCCAAATGCGACCTCACTTGACCAAGGTCTGGCACAGGCTAAAGGTTTTGAGATGCAACTTGATTCGTTTTTGGCAAAGTGTTCTGCCCGTAAATCTTGCGCCTTTCACAACAACGGAAACTCAGCCGAAGCACTTGACAAACTTCTCTTGCAAATTGACCTTCAACCATTGGTCGTTGCAGCAGATCGCACACCAGTTACCCAGGGTGTGATGTTTACCGCGTTGGCACAATCAATGTATTCAGATTCGCTTTGGCCAAAACTAGAAACGGCACTTGCTGATGCAGCAAAAGGTGATGGCGCTGGATTACTCGAACTCAATGACGAGTATTACCAACGCAAACCCAATGGCACATACGGCAACGAACTTGAAGCGTTTATCGCAATTTCGTGTTTGGACGATCCTGGTCCGATCGGCATCGAAGCAGTTGACGCACAAATTCCAATCTTCACAAAAGCAGCAAAAAGGTTTGGTCCAGGTTTTGGATACGGCTACTCGTGCGCATTGTGGCCAGTTAAGCAAGCAAAGAAAGTTGTGGTGACCGGCAAAGGTGCAGGACCGGTAATCGTTATCGGCACGACAGGCGACCCGGCAACACCGATCGAGTCGTCACGCAATGCAGCAAAAGCACTCGAGCAAGGAATCTTTCTGACAGTCAAAGCCGATCAGCACACTGGTTATGGCGTTAATTCTTGCGTTGTTGATGCTGTTGATAAATATTTGATTGAACTAGTGGCCCCACCAAACGGCAAGGTTTGCGAATAAATTTAGTTTTTATTAAATCGAATTAAATCAAATCACCGACGCGAAACAACTTTGTCAACGCCCATTGCTTGGGCAACAATAAGCCGATTGGCGACAACCTCTGTTTCCATTCTCGCACCTGTTGAATCGGCGAGTCTGGTCATCATTTCGAAATTTGCAATCACAGCGGCCGTGTCAATAGTTGTTGCCACCCCCGCCACACTAATTAGTTGATCTCGAGACTTCGCCAACGCAGTCAAGTTGAACTCTGTTGCTGCCGTCGCAAAGTCAACCAATTGTTTGGCAAAACTCACAGCAACACCGCCTGTCGCTGCTTGTACGGTCGTCAAATCAATTTCTATTCCTTGTTCAGTGCCGCTCCAACTGAGCATGCTGGCGTGTGAAGTCGTTCAATAAAAACATTCACGCTGCTGTGAAACACGGGTTGCTACAAGTTCCATTTGAACACGAGTCAGGGTTCCGCGAGTCCAGTGTGGGTCAACCATTTCTTTGTCGGGGATGTATTGCGCATCAGCCATCGCCCAAATCACACGATTCGTTTGCGGCACTGCCGTGAACGCTTGAACCACTGCTGCAATTTCGTCGGCAGGTGCAACTACTGGTACCCAATTTAAAGTTGCGTCAACAATATTGTCTGGTTTGTGGTGCGACGGTTCACCAGTTTTTGCTGCTGCCAATTCTGGCAGTTCTAGATCTAATGCTCGACGAAATGCGACAACAGTTGCAACAGTGCAAACAATTCCACACAGTTCAACAAATGCAAGAGGATCAATCTCTTGGGTGACCCGTTCGTACCATTCTTTGGTCAGTGTTGATGCATGCCGTGCAATTCGGTAGACAGCATCATGTGCCGAACTTGACGCAACAGTTGACGCGGAAATTTTTCCTTCAACTGCTGAAACTGCAACCCATGGTGGCAATGGTTCAATTTCGATTACTGCTAACAAAGCCGTCTGTGCGAGTTCTCGCCTCTGCGCACCAGACCACCAAGTGCCGGGCTCAGACAACGCCGACCACGCCTGCTCGTGGGCCAAAACTAAATCTTGGCGAACATCACTCAGCGAAATTCTCACTAACGGTTTACATTAGACGCATTCAAAACTTCATTCTCCGCTTAGGCGCTCTCAGCAAGTACCAATAACGAGAACCCACCAAAAACTTGAGCAGCAAATGAAGGGCTCAAATAATGGCACACTTTTCTAATCAACCAAATTGCACGACCGAGAGCACCCTGATCTGGAAATTCAAGACAACCCGCTGTGATTTGAGAATCAATAATTTTGTAACCGCAAGTCTCAAGCGTCGCTTCGGCAGTCGCCCTATTGAAATAGTGCAAATGACCAACTTTTCTTCGAGTTTTCAAAATGATTTCTGGGATCAAGGCGCCAATTACTGAAATATCCAAGGGAATATGAAAAACCGCATATCTAGATCTTTTGTTTAGTGACCTCAAGAAACCGAGATAATCATCCACATGCTCAAATACGTCGGCGCAAATTACGACCTCCTGTTTATCATCAGAACCGTCAATAAAATCACAGAGTTTAAACTGAAGGTTTTCGCTCGCAAAAACTTTCGCAAGTTCGTGAGCTTGTGGTGAAATATCAAAACCGATAAACGTTTTCGTCGGGTAAGTTTTTGCTAACTTCACCAAAATTTGACCTGCACCACAGCCAATTTCCGACAACTTGTCGAATTTAATCTGATGTTTCTCTAACAAATCCTGAATAAGCTTTGCTTTCCAGGGCGATTGTTCAGCATCCCAAGTCGGATTCAGCAACAAATAGTTACCGCTCAAATAAATATCACTCATAGCGTCTCGAGAAAAGATTTACAGGCGGCAAATCCATACGCGATAGTTTACTTGCTTGACTAGAAATAAGTTTAGATACTCTCAAGACTAATTATCAATAATCTTGAGCCACACAATATACGAAGCGAAGAAATCTCTCTTGAGAACGTCTTTACAAAAGAGTTCTTCGTCTTTAAGTGTCTTTGGTTCCGAAAAAAGCATTTTTTTCTTTAGTCATCCGCTTTGTAAATTGACTTTAATTTGGCCTTAATTTGTAAACTTAAAAACTATTAGGTCCATAGTGTTTCACAATAATTTGTCAAATAATTGAGAATCTATTTGCCGTAAATTAAATATCTTTAGTTGCGAGCGATTTCGTAGGCTTTTTGTGATTGATACAAAACGACAGAAGGCGCATTCACTACGACTAGGCGCGGTTAGAACTAAACAGGGCAAAATATCTCCAAAATGAACGCATCAATCGGGATGAGTATTGAAAAGATAATTTAAAATCTTGACACTCTTGAATTTAAGTTACGCGCGGTCGTGTGCGACATTCCATACGTCAATATTGATTCATTCGATGACCTAGAACGTTGTCGCAAGCTCCTTCAATAGAAAATTGGCGGAAGGGGTGGGATTTGAACCCACGGTGGGCCTAAACCCACGACGGTGTTCGAGACCGTTCCATTCGTCCGCTCTGGCACCCTTCCAGATTTCAAGGCTACCGCCGAGCACTAATTAGTTTTTGTGTCGCGTAAATTTTTAAACAACTCAGTAAGCACCTCAGCGCATTGTGTTGCTAAGACACCGTGCACTACTTGCGGATGATGACCTAGTCGTGGATCAGTCGCAATATTGTACAGACTGCCAAACGCGCCAGCCTTCAGATCAGCCGCACCAAATACGACTTTACTGATTCGCGAATTGACTAGTGCACCCGCACACATCGTGCACGGTTCAAGAGTCACCACGAGTGTGCACTCTTCGAGTCGCCATCGTCCCAATAAATTTGCAGCGTCACGCAACGCCAAAATTTCAGCGTGCGCTGTCGGGTCGTTGCGCAATTCGCGCTCGTTGTGTCGCGAAGAAATAATCACATCGTTATGAATTACGACGGCGCCAACGGGTACATCACCGTGCGCCAAGGCGTTGCGCGCCTCGGCGAGCGCGAAGGTCATTGCATCGTCGTTTGTGATCATGGCGGAGGGGGTGGGATTCGAACCCACGGAGACTTGCGCCTCACACGCTTTCCAAGCGTGCCGATTCGGCCGCTCTCGCACCCCTCCAAATCGCCCAAACAGCTTTAACTGCGTGGATTTCGCAGGCTATCTGAGTGCATAGCCAAGAATTCGTGAACTCTGTTCGCGATATCGTTAGGCAACCGTTTCCGTCGAGTGAGGTGGCGGCCGGGTCCTGTGCAACGAGTGCCCGAGAATCAGGTCAGAGCCGGAAGGCAGCAGCCTTCATCGGAAGCATTTGAGTGCCGCAGATCGCCTGGTCGTCACTTCAGTCGGCGGAGCCGACCAAAGTCGGGACAAAATTTTGACAACCGAAAACACAACAGTGGCGAACACATCACCGAGAGTCTCGGTGTTGATGACCTGTTTCAACGCAGGATCAACAATTGAAAGTAGTGCGCGCAGCATTATCGCGCAAACTTTCACCGATTGGGAATTGGTCGTTGTCGATAATTGCTCGACCGATAATTCTCTGGTAATAGTTCAAAATCTAAATGACAAACGAATTCAAATTATTGCTCTTGACGCAAATCGAGGCCGGACACCAGCACTCAAGGTCGCACTTGAGGCTGCGCGCGGCGAATTTATTGCGATTCTTGATGCTGACGATGTCTCCGACCCACAAAGACTGCAACTACAAACTGAATTTCTCGATAAAAATAAAAGCGTTGTTGTCGTTGGCAGTTGGTATCGCAATATCAACTTTAATGGTGAATTGATCAGCGAAGTGCAGACACCGACAAAGAGCATCGATGTTGTGCGACGACTTGCTTCCGATAATCCAATAGTTAATTCATCGGCGATGTTTCGTGCAGAAAGTGCTCGCACTGTCGGTGGCTACGACCAAAGATATTTATATGCACAAGATTTTGCTCTGTGGCTTGCTCTTGCGAGAGTCGGAGAAATTGCTATTCTGCCAAAGTTTCTTACTGAAATTCGCCGAGTTCCAACATCGTTATCAACGACTTCAAGTAATCGTTTGATTCTCGCAAGAGACTATTACGAATTATTTAGCGAAGCACAAAAATTACCCGTTCTTGCCTTGAGCGACAAGTTGAGAGGCCGTCGGACGATTGGCTTAGCTGGACTGCTATACGCCTTAATTTCATTGCGAGCCGGGAACATAGTTCGAGCCCTTGGTCTTTTGTTGCAGAATCTTTGGGCATTGCCACTGGCAATTTTCGAACTACTCCGAAAGGGTTTTAATTCGTTCAAGTCGCTCTAATAAATGTAATGCGCCATACTTTTCGAGTAAACCAGCAAACTCAGGCTTAGCCCCAGACCATTTCCAACTATCTACTGAACCAACTGGAACATCTTGCACCAAGGTTGCCAATGTGCGAAAGAGTTCAGCATCTTTTCTCTGCGTACGAAGCGTCGTTGCAAGTTTCTCGGCGCCACGCAATGTCGTCAGTCCATCCAACTTCCATTGCTCGTGATCATCTGGAATTGCGTCTAATGAGATGTATCGCGCAAGCACGGTTGATGCACTTTTTGCGCCCCAACCCGGCAAACCAGGGAA
>CAMCZA010000023.1 GCA_945885515.1 Ferrithrix thermotolerans DSM 19514
TGCAAGCAACGCCTGTCCGAGAACACTGTTGATCTTGTGTGAGCCCGTGTGATTCAAATCTTCGCGTTTAAGAATCAGTCTGATGCCCAATTGAGCACCGAGATTATGGCACTCAGTTAAAATTGAAGGCCGACCGGCATACTCGCGCAACAAATCATTTAACTCCGTGCGAAAAATTGAGTCACTCCATGCCGAATTAAACGCCTGCTCTAACTCTTCACAGGCGGGCACCAAAGTTTCCGGGACAAATCTGCCTCCGAACTCACCAAATCTGCCGTCCGCACCAGGGGTGAGCAACTCACGTGGTATCGATTTGTTAGTCATCACATTTCAAGTTACTAGACAATAATGTTTTTATGTCTTGATTATTGACGATCGTGCATTTGAGATGAAATCTCGCATTTTTGCGTGATCCTTGATTCCTGGTGCAGATTCAACTCCAGAACTGACATCCACACCCCACGGAGACACAGCCCTAATCGACATCGACACATTGTCAACCGTCAGCCCTCCAGAAAGAATCAGCCTTACGTTTGCGGGTAGTTCACGCAATAAGTTCAGGTCGTAACTGGTGCCAGAACCTGGAGTTGCCGAGTCGACCAAAATCATGTCGGTTGCGAATTGATCAGCCATTTTCGCCTCATCAGAACCTGCAACTACCGATTTGACAACAAAGTCTAATTTTGTGGCGACTTCAGCGACTTCCTGAATTGATTCTTGACCGTGAAGCTGAACCCCACGAAGATTGGCTTGACCAACTATTTCAATTACTTCATGCGCTGGCTGATCACGGAAAACACCAATTGTCAGAAAATCTATCGGCAGCTGCTGAATAATTTCCCGGACTATTGAAAATGATACCTTTCTTTTTGATTCAGCAAAGATGAACCCAATCGCGTCAGCCCCGTGTTCGACGGCGCAAAGCGCATCTTGCAATCTAGTGATTCCACAGATTTTGACGAACATCTAAAGGCACAAGTCCTTCAAGCTTGTAATGATGTCTCCAGAAGTCACTAGCGACTCGCCCACCAGCACTGCGTTATAACCTGCGCCACGCAATGCCAGCGCATCTTGTCGTGTCTTGACACCCGACTCAGCAACTTTGATGACATCATTTGGCATCATCGACGCCATACGCACTGCACGCTGTTGGTCTACCTCAAATGTTTTGAGGTCTCTTTGATTCACACCAATTAAAGTTGCACCAATTTCAAGCGCAGTTGCTAATTCTGTCTCGTCGTGAACTTCTATCAGAGAATCGAGTTCTAGGTCAATAGCGAATTCATAAAACTCATGCAGTTCGTCACGCGAGAGCGCCGCCGCAATCAGCAACACACAGTCGGCACCCATGATTCGAGTATCGCAAATATCTTTCATCGAGACGGTGAAATCTTTTCGTAAAACTGGCAAGTCAACAGCGGCGCAAGCCTGCTGTAAATCACTCACTGATCCATCAAAAAATTCTTCATCGGTTAGTACCGATAGACAACTTGCGCCACCGTTGCGATACTGCATCGCAATATCAGTCGGGTTCAACTCGTGATTCAACGCTCCTCTCGATGGCGAACGTCGTTTTATTTCGGCAATAACTGCAAGTTGGTTCTCGGAATCGCGCTTCAATCGCAAGGCAAAGCCTCTGGTTGCTTGGCAGTCCTTCGCTTGACGAGTTAAGTCGCTGAGTTTTCGTGCATCGACAGACGCCGCAGAACGATGTTTTTCGAGAATCTTATCGAGATACAAAAATTAGAATCCCTTGCCACCGATCGGCGTTAGAAATGACATCTCTGGGGCTCCATCAACGAATGGTGCAAGACTTTTTGACCACGCCCTAAAACTCGCAGCACCGCTGTGAGCGTCGGCGCTTGCTTTATCGGCATAAATTTCGAAGAACCACACAACATTCGAGTCAACAGCATCATGATGGAAACTATAAATGGTTGTACCCGGTTCAGTCTTTGCTGTCTCGACACCCTGTAACGCGATTTGAGTAAACGCATCGCGTTGACCTTCCTTGATCTTAATTTTTAAAACAACTGCTATTTGTGACATTTGTATTCGCCTTTCGTAAATGATCGTTAATAACCCAATATGGACTGAAATTCACTCAGCAATGTATCGATTGAAACACGGTGTTGATTAGTTGTATCTCGCTCTCGAATAGTCACCGACTTATCTTCCAACGAATCAAAATCGACTGTGACGCAATACGGGGTGCCAATTTCATCTTGTCGGCGATATCGACGGCCAATTGCCTGGGTCTCATCAAAGTCGCACATATACCGAGTGCTTAACATTGAGTAAATCTGTTTCGCAAGCGGCATTAAGGTTTCTTTTTTCGAAAGAGGCAGCACTGCGATCTGAAATGGTGCAAGCCTTGGATGAAGACGCAAGACTGTTCGCGGTTCGTCGTTGACCACATCTTCGTCATAAGCGGCAAGCAAAAACGCCGCCATTGTACGATTCACGCCTGCAGCAGGTTCGACAACGAATGGAACGTATCTTTCATTAGTTGCCTGGTCAAAGTATTCAAGTTTTTGTCGCGAATGCTCAGCGTGCTGCTTCAAGTCATAATCAGTTCGTTGTGCCACACCTTCAAGCTCTCCCCAACCCCATGGGAACAGAAATTCAATATCGCTTGTTCCAGCCGAATAATGCGAGAGTTCATCTTTGGCGTGCTCACGAATTCTCAACATCTCAGCGGGGATGCCGTAGTCGATGTACCACTGCATGCGTGTTTTGCACCAGTACTCGTACCATTTTGCGCTCTCACTCGGGGGCACAAAAAACTCAAGTTCCATTTGTTCAAATTCTCGCGTTCTAAAAATAAAGTTTCCTGGAGTGATCTCATTTCTAAAACTTTTTCCAACTTGAGCAATTCCAAAGGGCGGTTTCATCCGACTTGTTTGCAGAACATTTGCGAAGTTGACGAACATTCCTTGCGCTGTTTCTGGACGCAAGTACACAGTCGCGCCCTCGCCTTCAACAGGCCCTGCGTGAGTTTGAAACATCAAATTGAAAGCTCGAGCAGCAGTGAAGACACATTTGGCTTTAGATTCTGGGCAATCGCGATCATCTAACTGGTCTTCACGAAACCGCCGCTTACAAACCGTGCAATCCACCAAAGGATCACTGAAATTGCTTAAGTGGCCACTGGCCTCGAAAACTTGTGGTGCACCGAGAATGGCGGCATCAATCAGAACAACATCATCTCGTTGCTGAACCATTGATCTGATCCAGGCATCTTTGACATTTCGCAACATCAACGACCCAAGCGGACCATAGTCATACGACGATCGGAACCCGCCGTAAATTTCGCCACTCGGATACACAAATCCCCGCCGCTTGCAAAGGTTGACTATTTGGTCAAGATCTTTCGCTGGCACGCGTTAAGACTATTACAACACGAGCCCATTTAGCGTTCGGGATGTTCAAAAACTGCGACTGACCTTAACTTTCGCTCAAGGTGGTGCTCCATGCAGTGCGTAGCCAAATCAGAGACTTCGCGAGTTGCCGAACTTTCTGGCAGTGCTAAAACTTGGTTCAGTTGCCCACCCACAATCTTTCGGATAATTTCGAAGGCCTGTTGCGACAATGTCGTACCGGTGCGACATTCACGACATTGACCACCGCCTTTAAATAAATCGAAGGCGACCAATTGATCGGCGCTCGCGCCACATTCAACACAACTATCAACATGTGCGCCAACACCTTCAACCACCAATAATTTAAAATAAAACGCTGCAAGCACTATCGATGAGTCGTTCTCGGCGAGCCAAGTCAATGCTCCAGCCAACATTTTGTAGAGATGCACTGTTGGCTCTCTGTCCATGCCCAGTTGGTCTACGGCCTCGAGCATTGCCAAACCTCGGGTCAGTCGATCTAAATCGGTATACAAGCCCCGCGCCGAACTAATTAAATCAACTTGACTGACGATGTCTAGATCTTTGCCCGATGTCGAAAGGAGCACATCAATATGACTGAGCGGTTCTAGTCGGGCGCCAAACTTTGAAGATGTTTTTCGAACTCCCTTTGCGACTGCTCGCACTTTGCCATGGTTCTCAGTCATCATCACGATAATTCGATCAGCCTCACGCAAGTCATACGTCCGCAATACAACAGCCTTATCGCGATACAGACTCACGAATCAATACCGCCAAATCGACGATCGCGACGCTGAAAATCATTGAGAGCCATCTGAATATGTTCAACATCACATTTCAACCACGGCACATCAAGAAAAACCAGTTCGCTGTAGGCAAGTTCCCAAACCAATGATTTTGGAATCTTTGTCGGAGAACCCAAAACCAAAATAAGATCTGGTTCACCTGAAGCAGGAGCCATAATTGTTGCTGCTAATTTTGCTTCGTCAATCAATTGGGTGCCACCTAGTTGCGCAACTGCATCAACAATTCTCTGCTGACCATCGGCGCAGGTGTCGACAACGACCATTACCCCAGCATCAGCGATCACCGATACCTTGTCCCCGGTTCTTTGCCCTCCCCGACCAGAAATAATTGCATCACAAATTGATGTTCTGTTCGCTTGCGAACCTTCGCCGCCATACGGACAAATAGTTAAGTACCTGATGTTGACATCACTAACCGCTCGCACCAAGGTGTCTATCTGAAGGTTCCATTGATCTGGAGTCGTATCAAGCCACTGGGCCACAGTCCCTGCACACACAAGTACATGAGACAAATCTCCAACTTGAACACCCTTGGCGTTAGGCACGGTTCTATTCTCTCACTTATTTAGATCTGAAGACACACTCATCATTGGATATTGCATTATCGGCCTGTCGCAAAATTGCTTCTCAGTGGTTAGTCAAAAATCTGTATTCTTCCAAGTCTTTAAGTCGGCATCCAGTGTTAGTGAATATGCCATATCGAAGTTCGGCCGTCACATTGAGACTGCCCTCAAAAAGCAGACCAGTCAATATTCCGTTTACTCGAAATAAATCAATGAGACCAGACCTGTCGTCATTTGGACTAAAAACAAAACAATAACTGAACTCAAGTGGGATAATCAGCATTGACTTTCCACGAGAGCTCGCTTGAATCTTTAAGTCGCCACCTGAATTGGACATTTTAGAACTGTCCACCTTGACAAGATCCTTGGCTATCGGTTTGTAGACGACGACATCGTCCATCAATGAAAAATCACCGTTATCCATTGCCTCAAATGTCTCAGCCAACGAGTCAACTACGAATGACCTCGTAGGCGAATAGTTTCCGACATTTACATTCTTTAACTCAACTAAATAATCATTTTCAGCAAACTGTTGCGCAGGGTACGAGTTGTCTTGGCTTAAGTCGCTCATCGGCGTCATTAAAGATTCAATGCGAAGAAACTTCACTCCCAAAAGACTGTAGATTGCTGCATTTCGATTAACGAACTTATAGTGATTCCTAACTTGTGTCGTCTCTGGATCAAACAAATAATTCTGATAAAAATCAAAAGAAATTGGCGTCACTAAATGCGAAATATCATTGATAGCGGGTATCCGGGCTTCAAACAATGCTTCATAATTTGTGTAGCCCATTAAGTCAACAAGTCGTCCATTAAATTGACTGCTTGGCGTCAGGGCGATTTGCTGCGATAGAAATGTTTCAGTTTCATCCAACTCGATCGTCAACGGTCGACTAAACGAGCCCAAATATCTCACTTCACTAATTGTCAAAGTAATAGTGACGACAATAATGATCGGAATGTATAACAGGTTGTTTGCAATAGTGCTTTTGATTAAAAGCAATTTTGGTTGTTTTATGAAGCGAGACAGAGACGACAGCACGGTGATCGCAACCTGTGCTACCGATGTTGCGTATACGGGAACCAAAAACCAGACCAGATAAACATGCCGAGGACCTAACTCAGTCAGCCACTGCCTTTGCCAAAGCCGATAGGCGAATAAAAGCAAAAAAGCAGAAGCCATAATAAAATACAGCACGTCGCGCTTCTTTTTTACAAATAACCCGTGAATAAGATAAGCGAACAGCAGTAAAAATGAAATTTGGCTTACTCGACCATTACTTATTGGGAAATAAGTGTCATACACAAAACTGTCAAAATTTCTTAGCCCAGACGGAGTAAACGGTTCGCGAGCATTTTGGGTTGCAGCCGTATTGCGATAAAAACCGCTCAAATAGTCAGTGACACCGGCGAGCCACATAAAACCGCAAATAGATACCAGCGCCAATGACCTTTTGAGAGCAACGCCATACTGCCTATCGACAATCAACTTGAGATAGCTTCCAAGACAAACTGAACCGATTAAAGAAAACGTTAAAACAAGAGTCTGGGTGAGTACCGCAGACATATAGAGAACGACGAGTAACACAGCTACCGTCCAAACAATATTTCGGCGAAGACTGCCAACACCGATGCTTTCAATACACATCACGAGCAACATGCTGAAAAGCAATAACGATGCTGATTGTTGCACCAATGCGTAGTTCTGATTATCAACGAGGCCATGAGCATGCGACCAGACGGTGCTTACAGGCACCAAATAGGCCGCAAAAATCGCGACATTTCTTGGTGCGCTAAATTTTCTAGCAAACCCGTAACTACAAAGAAATAGCGAAATTGAAATTATCACAGTCACAAAATACGGATTGTAATTTTCACCAAAAGTCACCCCCAGATATGAGACTGGGTCAAATTTCCACAAATAGCCTTGCTGCATATTTCCTAAGCCCGATAAAAAATCACTTCTCAACCCAAAAATATTCGTCGTATCGCGAATCTGATAACTCGCCATCATCGCTGTGAATCTTGCATCGAAATCATTTAAGTCAGTTTTCGCTGAGAATGCAGTGATGTAAATCAAAGAAGAGATTGAAAATAAAATCGAATGGAGGATTAATAGTCTTGACTGAAAGATTCTCAAATATGACGACATCGATGAGCCTTTCGGATATTACGCAAATACCTCCTAATGATAGTAAAAACCTAGGATCCTTTATCGCTCGTTGCTCGGATACTCAATTCGTATTTAGTAGCGTTGAACGAATGGAAGCAAGGTTGGTTCATGTTGCCTGCATTATGGACGGCAATGGTCGATGGGCCCGCAAACGAGGATTGCCTAGAACGGCTGGACACACCGCCGGTGAAGAGTCGCTCTCAGATGTCGTTCGTGCCGCATCAAAGCGTGAGATTAGCCATCTGACTGTGTTCGGGTTTTCAACTGAAAACTGGGTACGTCCACGCGCCGAAGTGAGACACATCCTGGGTTTGCACAAGAAGCTCTTTGGCCGAATTAAAGAACTCAATGAGAACAATGTTCGCATTAATTGGATTGGTCGCCCATTTGACGAACCAGGATCTCGAACACCTGTTTATGTGCAACGTGCGATTCGCAAAGCAATCGAAGATACATCCGCCAACACTGGCATGGTTTTGACGGTTGCATTTGATTATGGTTCGCGAGCCGAAATTACCCGTGCTGCAAAAAACCTGGTTCGTGACAAAAAAATCATCACCACCGAAAACCTGTCGCGAAACCTTTACGACTCTACACTTCCGCCCGTTGATGTGTTGGTCCGTACTTCCGGTGAGTCACGAATTTCAAATTTTTTATTGTGGCAGATATCAGCAGCAAAGATCTATTTCACTGATCGGCCTTGGCCAGATTTTGATGCCGTTGAGTTAGACGTCGCGCTTTCGTTACTTAGTTGAACTTTCAAATAGCACAAACAACAACACAATGACGACCACCTCTGCTGACCAAGAGATTCTTGATGCTCTCCACTTAGTTACGAATCAAATTACGAACGCAGAAGAACGCCAAGGACAAGACGAGATGGCGATACTCGTGGGTCGGGCCTTGCGCAATGACAGACATCTGATTGTTCAGGCTGGTACAGGTACCGGCAAAACACTTGGGTACCTGGTCCCTGCCGTATTGTCGGGTCGTCGGATCGTAGTCTCAACCGTAACCAAAGCCTTGCAAGATCAACTATCGCAGAACGATTTGCCGTTGTTAGCGAAGGCGCTCAATGAGACCCTCGACAAACCAATTACATGGACGGTTCTAAAAGGCAGGAGCAATTATCTCTGTCTTCAAAGAATCGCCGAACTTGCCGAACGTGCAGTGTCGAGATTAGAACTTGGCGATTTGTCACCGAAAATGAAGTCAGACGTAAAGAAACTTGTTGAGTGGTCAGCCGTTACTCAAACTGGAGACGAGGGTGAATTGAGTTGGCAACCACAAAAGCAAGCCTGGCAAATGGTCAGCGTCACAAGCGAAGAGTGCCCTGGTGCTTCACGGTGTCCTCAAGGTGAATCTTGTTTTGCCGAACGCGCTCGTGCTCAAAGCCAAACAGCCGACATTGTTGTAGTCAATGGTTGGCTCTATGCCCTTGATATCGCCGCAGAAGGCACAATTGTCGGCGAGCATGATGTCGTAATCTTTGACGAAGCCCACGAACTTGAAGATGTTGTCAGCGACTCAAGCGGATTAGAGATCAGCCCTGGACGAATCACGAGTCTCGCATCGACAATGCGGGTAATTATTCGAGACGATGCTCTATCTGGTGGTTTAGCAAAGAGTGCGAGCCGTCTACGCGACCAGCTCTCTCCTGTGCTGAATCAACGAGTTGTTTTGCCACTCACAGGCGAAGTGCGCGAAACTCTTATTGAGTTGCGTGGTCGAGCCAACGAAGCACTTGAGTCGCTACGAATAATTAATACCAGCGATGACACGGCCAAACAGCGCAAACTTCGAGCACAATCTGTTTGCACACGATTCGTCAACGATTTGGACTTAGCACTTCAAGACCGCACTGGATATGTCGCATATGTTTCAGGCACTGCTGACCGAAGTGCATTAGAAATGCGACCACTAGATGTCGGATCGCTGTTGAATGAATCCGTTTGGTCCCAACGCACAGCGATAATGACGAGTGCGACCATTCCAATAAATTTGCCACAGCGAGTCGGTTTGCCGGCCGAAGGATTTGATGCACACAGCGTTGCCAGCCCTTTTAATTATCAGCGCAACGCATTGCTTTATTGTGCCTCACATCTTCCAGACCCAGCGCAAGGCCCTCGCGACAAAGCTGTTCACACAGAAATTGAATCCTTAATAAATGCAGCCGGTGGCAGAACTCTTGCCTTATTCACAAGCTACGCAAGATTAAATGCAGCTTATAGCGATCTTAAAGACCGACTTGATTTTGAAATTCTGAAACAAGATGACCTTCCCAAGATGGAGTTACTACGAAAATTCACGACGAATGAGTCAAGTTGCTTATTCGCCACGCAAAGTTTTTTTCAAGGCGTTGATGTACCTGGGTCAACGCTGAGTCTGGTGATAATTGATCGCCTTCCATTTCCGGTGCCAACCGATCCACTGATGAGTGCGCGTCGCGAGGTGCATGGAAAATCAGCCTTCACGGCGATTGATATACCAATCGTTGCTACCAAACTTGCGCAAGCATCAGGCCGACTAATACGAACTCAAACCGATATGGGTGTCGTTGCAGTGTTAGACCCGCGACTCATCACCAAGGGATATGGCAAGACGATTATCGCCATGTTGCCGCCAATGGAAGTGACCACCGTAGCAACTGAAGCGCACAACTTTTTGCGTCACGCGGTTAACAACCGGTAGCCCATTCCTCGAACTGTCACAATAATTTTCGGATCATCTGGAGAATCCTCGATCTTCACTCGCAGTCGACGAATGTGCGCATCAACAAGACGACTATCCCCCAAATATTCGTATCCCCAAACGATTTCAAGCAATTGATCTCGAGATAATACGTTATTTTGATTTTCTAGAAATACCTGCAGCAATCGATACTCAGTCTTCGTCAGCAAAATTTCAACACCAGATTTTAAAGCGATGCCTTGATCAACTTTCAATTCAATATCTTTAACAACAAATCGGTCAGTTGAGTTTGAAGTTGTAGAAGTCAATGTTGTTCGCCGTAGAGCCGCGCGAATTCTCGCCGCCAATTCTTTAGCGATTACTGGCTTGGTTACATAGTCGTCCGCCCCTGCTTCAAGCCCCGCAACTAAATCGTGCGTATCGGTTTGTGCAGTGACAATTATTATCGGGACCAAACTTTTTGAGCGAAGCAACCGGCAAACTTCAAAACCCGACATGTCAGGAAGTCGCAAATCGAGTAGAACTAAATCAACCGACGCGTTGTCGAAGGCTTTGAGTCCGGTTATGCCGTCAACTGCCTCGGTAACTGCGTACCCTTCATCCTCAAGTGCCAGACGAAGTGCAGTCCTGATGTGATCGTCGTCTTCAATAAACAGCAGTTTTTGCACGCTCATATTCTGCCTCAATAGTCAAGATTGTTACATAAATAGCACAGTTCTAAGAACATCCCGTCATATTCGGCCTGCAAAATTGGGTAACACACCGGCGGGATGTCATGCTCCCCCTTGACTCCCGTCGGTGGGGGTTTAACAAAAATCGGCAATGCTTAGATGGTGGAGCAGATAGCCAATTCACAAACATCACGGTTGCAGATGCTGACGGTTGCAAGTTTGAATAATTTGCGTGGTCTGCGGGGTCGATTAGTTCTCTATTTCAGTCTTGCTTCACTAGCCGCCGCACTTGCCTTGAGTGTCGTCACATACGCATCGACTCGTGCTTATTTATTGGATCAACGCACAGAGTTCGCTACTCGCCAAGCATTCAATAATGCGCAACTCGTACGAACCGTGATTTCTTTGAACTCTTCGGATGCCGGTGACTTGATGACCAATATTCGTAGCGAACGTGGCGGTTACGCCGTTCTCCATCTAGCGGACGATGATTCGTTTTTTCCCCAAGAGCCATTGCGGTTCACCCAGTCAAATTTACCGAGTGACCTGGTTTCAAAAACTTTTGCAGGTCGCACGGGCAGCCAGCGCTTCATCTTTGATGGTGAACCATATGAGGCCATCGGAATCAACATCGTTGCAATCAATGCTCATTATTTCGAGGCATTTCCCCTAACGGATGTTTCGCGCACGCTAACAACTCTTAGAACAACTCTAAGTTTTGGAGTAGTACTGATAACAATTATCGCGGGGCTGCTCGGACTACGAACAAGCACAAGAGTTCTGCTCCCGCTTCGTCGCGTCGCCAAAGCCGCAACAGATATTGCATCTGGCGGTCTAGATGTTCGACTAGCAGAAGAAACTGATCCCGAATTGGCAAGACTCGCTCAGTCTTTCAACAACATGGTTGATGCTGTACAAAGTCGAATTCAACGCGAGGCTCGTTTCGCGAGTGATGTCAGTCATGAGTTACGTTCACCCGTCACTGCTCTCGCGGCTGCAGTCGAAGTATTGCAAGCACGTCGAGGTGAACTCAGTGAACGAAATCAGCAGGCATTCGATATCGTCGCCAACCAAGTGCGAAGGTTTGATCGAACAGTTCTTGACTTGCTTGAACTCTCAAGAATCGATGCTGGCGCAGGGGCACCCAATGATGAAACCGTAAATCTCGCTGACCTTGTAAAACGCGTCGCCCAACGACACGGCTTCGGAGAAATCCCCTTCGTCACAACACTTAGTGAGCAAGACGAAACGATCCTAGACAGACGTAGAATCGAACGAATCGTTTTGAACCTTCTTGAGAATGCGCGTGACCATGCTGGGGGCGCAACCGCAATTTCGGTGACTGGTGATGCACATGAACTGAGGATCATTGTTGAGGACGCTGGCACGGGTGTTGCCCAAAGTGAACGCCACCGAATATTTGAACGTTTCGCAAGAGGGTCAGCGTCTCGCAATAGCACTGGCAGTGGCTTAGGACTTGCCATTGTTCAAGAACATGCTCTGGCACTAGACGGTAAGACTTGGGTTGAAACCACGAGTTCTGGGGGTGCAAGATTTATCGTTGTGATTCGCAGGAAATCACTTGTCGAAGAGTTATTGAGTTCAGAGATATGATTGCAAAAACCAAGTACCAGACACTTGTATTTTCATGTGTATTCATGATTGTTCTCGTCGCATCTTCGTGTGGGGTGCCGAGTACTAGTCAATTCGTTCAGATTAATGAACCAGATATACCTTTTGAATTGAATGTAGCTACCACAAGCACAACGACAACTACAACGCTTGTCGAGCGAACTGCTGGGTCCGAGACAAGTTCAGAACAGCCCGCCGCAAATATCAATGAGACCATCGAACTTTATTACATCAGCAACAACAAAGTTCTAGCTACGCGAACTCAGATTGCAAGCCCGGCGACCAGCTCGCAGGTACTTGCCGCATTAGTCGCTGGCCCACCGTCAGGAGACTCCGGATTAGGTTTGCGAAGTGCACTCTCACAGCAAGTTAGCGCAACAGTTCAAATCACAAAAGGTATCGCGAATATCGACTCAGACGGACTGCTGCTCGCCGGACTATCTCCAGTTGATCAACGACTTGCGATAGCACAATTAGTTTTGACCTTCACTAGGCGACCAGGTATTGGCCAAATAATTTTCAGCGTCAATGGGACTCCGATTGCCGTACCGCGTGGAAAGGGAGATCTTGCCAAGCCTGGAGCTCCGGTGAGTTTTGAAGATTATGTTGCGCTACTAATTAGTGAATAGCGACCGAACAATTAATAGCCGAGGCGTTCAACTCGGTCAGCGCGATGCTGCCAATCTTTGTCGACGACGACGAATAGTTCAAGGTATGCGCCGTCGGGCATTTGTTTGCGGACTTCGATTCCTACGGTTTTAAGCAGGCTCCCAGATTTACCGATGACCATGCCCTTTTGACTTTCGCGCTCCACGATAATCTCGCACCGCACTCTTGGCCACTCCCACTCAGTTACACGAGTTGCAATTGAATACGGCAGTTCATCGCGCGTTAGTGCAAGTAACTGCTCGCGTACAAGTTCGGCAATCCACTCAGCCTGCGGAGTCTCAGAGACCATTTCTGCTGGGTACATTGCATCGCCGGTTACGGCACGTCGCGAAAGTGCTTCAATGAGTTCAGGAACCCCATCACCGGTTTTTGCAGAGACCGGGAAATACTCTGCCGCACCAAACTTGGAAGCGGCCGATAACTGACTTAAAACTTTGCTGGTCGGTACGGCGTCTGTTTTGTTCAAGATCACAATCGCATTCTTGATTTCGAGTTGCTGGCTTACCCATTGATCCCCGGTGCCAACAGTCTGTGTTGCATCTAACACCAGACAGACCACATCTACATCACGCATTGATTCAAGTGCCGTTGAATTCACTCTTTGCCCAAGCGCGGTAGTTGCCTTATGCAACCCTGGCGTATCAACGAACACAAGTTGTGTGTCGGTGGTTGTGACAATCCCACGAACCCTGGTGCGTGTTGTCTGTGGTTTGTCCGAAACAATGCTGATCTTCTTACCGATTAAAGCGTTAAGCAAGGTTGATTTTCCAACGTTGGGTCTACCAACTAAAGATACAAACGCGGTTCGCACGCCTGAAGGCTACCCATAAGTCTGAGCAGGATCTGCCACAATTGAAACATGTTAAATATCGATTGGCGAAAATGGTTCGACCGAATGCAACCACAGACTCTTCAGATTGCAGCAATGTTGTTGTACCTGAATGGATTTTTTGCGTTGATCAGTGTGATCGACAAAACTGACTATCTCGGATATCTGAGAACCCGATACTGGTTTGGCCCGGTACTAGCTCTGGCTGTTGTCGGTCTTCACGCATTTGCTGGTTTGTTGATGGCCAACGATCTAAAGCTGGGATATAAATTTGCCGTTACTGCAGCCTTCTCGCCTTTCGTGCTGCGTTATTGGGCGTTTTCAGATTTTGCGAATGTTGTCGGCGGCGAAATTAGCCTGTTTCGAAAAATCAGTGGTGGCAGCACAATAAGTCTGATTTTCGAGATCGCATTGTGCGCTTTGGTGTTGCATCCTCAAAGTCGTTCGCACCAACGGATCTGGTATCGCTAGCCAATTTGAATACAGGCCAATTAGATCGCACGCAGTCCGATCTGCCAAACTTTAAACATGACGAAACTTATTATCAAAGGCGTTGACGAACTTAAAGCATTAGCCGGCAAGCACCTCGGTTATTCAGATTATTTGACAATAACCCAGGATCAGGTCAATCGATTCGCAGATGCAACCGGTGATCATCAATGGATTCATATTGATATTGAACGCGCAAAGGCTGGTCCTTTCGGTGGGCCAATTGCACATGGTTATCTAACTCTTTCTCTAGGCCCAGTTTTTCTCCCACAGATTTTTGGCGTTGAAGGTGTTGCAATGGGAGTCAACTACGGCACCAATAAGGTGCGCTTCCCGTCACCTGTTCCCGTCGGATCAAAACTGCGCGCTGGTGTAAAACTTTTATCGGTAGAAGATGTCACAGGTGGGGTACAAGTGACTCTGGAAACAACTTTCGAAGTTGAGAATGCAAAAAAACCGTCTTGCGTTGCTGAAGTCGTTTTTCGTTACTACTTGTAACGACCAGCATTTTTAGAAAACTAGCGGAAGTTCTTCATTACCTCGGCGAACAGTTCGACCGTTTCAGTGCTCGGGTAGTCGGCGCACCACGGAATAAATCCGCTGCAGCCGAGGTCAATATATTGCTGAACTTTTTCAGTTACTTGCTCGACTGTACCAACAAGATTATTTCGTTGCCATTCATCAAACGAGTCACCGCGAAGACTTTTGGTACTCGATGCCATCAATTCTTTTTGGGTTCGCCGAATAAAAACATCAGGAGACCATGTCTTACCGATTTCAGATTCATCTCGACCAACTGCCGAACAATGACCTTTTAGAATTTCAATTTTGCGAGCGAAGTCTTCTGGACTTCCACCAAAATTCGAATAGTCGGCATAACGCGCTACAACTCGCAATGTAAGTTGCTCGCCACCGCCACCAATCCAAATTGGGGGGTGAGGTTTTTGCAGCGGCTTTGGATCACAATTTCCACGAACTAATTTGTAGTATTTGCCGTCAAAAGTGGTTTCTTCTTGGCTCCACATCGATCGCACGATTTCCACGCATTCACGCAACATCGCAATACGAACTTTAGGTTCAGGAAAATCGTAACCGTAACCGCGACACTCGTTTTCGTACCAGCCAGCGCCGATCCCCCAGTCAAGTCGCCCGCCAGAAATCACGTCAAGAGTTGATGTGATTTTTGCAAGCAAACTGGGCTCACGATAAAGATTGCAACCCACCATTTGGCCGAGACGAATCTTCGTTGTTCGTTGACTGATTGCCGCCATAACCGTCCAACATTCAAAGACTGCCTCATGAGCCGGTCTTGGCACGTTGTGAAAATGGTCGTAGACCCAAACTGAATCGTATTCAAGTTTTTCGGCCAGTTGAGCAATCTCGACGGCTTTGTTCCATTTCGCGACCGGGTCAGAAATTGAAACCAATTCCATTTTCCATCCTTGTGGGATGAACACTCCAAAGGTGATGTGCTTGTTGCCAGTGCTAATGCCTGAGGTCATAATGGCAGATCCCCAGTAGCAGTCTTCGTTGAGCCGTGATCTTTATAAGCAGCAATCGTTCGCTGCGCAATTCTCATCTGATGAATTTCGTCGGCGCCATCTGCGAAACGACTCCAACGTGCCTGCTGCAACATATTTGCTAACGGCGTGTCAGTCGAATATCCGAGCGCACCGTGAACCTGTATGGCACGATCAATAATCCGCCACAAACTGTTTGCGACAAAATGTTTAGCCATCGAAACTTCGGAAATAAAAGACTGTCCACTCTCTAGTTTGTAAGCCGCATGAAGCACCATAAGTTTGCACTGGTACATTTCCATCGCCGAGTCCGCAATCAGCCATTGGATTCCTTGCTTCTCGGCAAGAATTGATCCGTGTGAATATCGCTTGAGTGCACGGTCAACCATCATGTCAAGCGCGATTTCGGCCTGACCAATCCAACGCATACAGTGCGCAAGTCGAGCAGGTCCAAGTCGATATTGGCCCAAAAGATGACCCTGACCACGGCCGCCGAGCAGACTTGAGGCAGGCACACGAAGATCGTTGATCTGTATCTCGCAATGATTATGTCCGCCAGACATTGTCTCGACATCACGAACAATATCGAAGCCCTCGCTCGGTATGTCTACTATGAAACACGAATTTGCTGCTTGAGGTAAATCGGGGTCATCTTCGGTGCGTGCAATTAATAACGCGAATTTTGCACCGCGAGCACCTGAGATGAACCATTTATGACCATTTATAACCCACTCATCGCCGTCTTTATACGCACGAGTTTGAATTAATGTCGGATCACTTCCGGCAACTTCGGGCTCAGTCATCGCAAAGCAGCTGCGTGTAGTGCCTTCACAAAGTGGACGAAGATACTTTTCTTTTTGCTCGGTGGTTCCCCAGTGCAAAAGTGTGTGCTGATTACCCTCATCTGGCGCTTGAGCATTTAACACGAACGGCCCAATACTTACTTTGGCTGCTTCCGCAGATACCGCGGCCATCGCCGTCGGCCCGAGTCCCATTCCGCCCCATTCAGCAGGCATGTGTGGCAACCACAAGTTCCATTCACTTTTCGCAACACCTCGCAACTTGACAATTGTTCGAACGACCGCAGCACGATCCTTTTCGTCAGTCGCTTCCCATTCAGGGCGCACTCTAGTATCCATAAATTCGCGAACTTTTAAACGCACTTTTTCAATTTCTGGCGCGAATGTGAAATCAATCATTTGACTACTCCTAATAACATCTTGTCAGAACTGTCGCATGTTTTCTTTATCGGCAATGTGACGTTTGATTTGGCGTAGTCTAATCAGCATGAAATCGGCAAAAAAGGCGACCCGAAAGTGGGATCGCAGTGACCTGCCAGTTGGTGATGAAAAGGTTGAGGCAGTGCGCGAAATGTTCGATGCGATTGCGCCTCGATATAACTTCGTGAATCGCCTGATGACTTTTCGCTTGGATGTCAAATGGCGTAAGACCACAGTCGCCGCAATTGATCTACCTCCTGGATCACGGGTTTTAGACCTTGCCAGTGGCACGGGGGACCTGTGCATTGAATTACAAAGGACTGGATATAGCGCAATATCAGTTGACCTCTCCTTTGGGATGTTGCGCGCCGATCGAAGTGGCTCACCACTATGCCAAGCAGACACTCTTCGGTTGCCGTTTCCAAATGCGTGCATCGACGGAGTGACCTGTGGGTTTGCTTTGCGCAATCTTGAAAACCTGCAGTCATTCTTTAAAGAACTGGCTCGAGTGACTCGTTTCAAAGGCAGAATTGCGCTTTTAGACGTCGGCACACCCACAAATAGGTTTATTCGTTTTGGCAATTCAATTTACTTCGGCAAAATTGTGCCGCTAATTGGCGGTCTTTTCTCTGATCGCGCCGCGTATAAATACCTGCCGCGCAGTGTCGCTTATCTTCCACCATCAATTGAGATCGTCAGAATGCTCGAGCAATCAGGATTTGCAAACGTCAAACACACGCAGCTAACTGGCGGACTGAGCCAGTTATTTGTCGCCACAAGAAATTAGTTGATGCAAGCTGTTACGAAACTGGTTTCTGAATTAGCTAGTCACGATATTGACTTCAATGATTTCGTTCGCTCAGACGGCTATTTATTTGTACACAACAACTCTGGAGTCGCAGGTCGTGGCATCGCAATGCGCGGCGAAAGCCGAACAATACAACAAGCGCTAAGCGGTATAGATCACAAAAATACATCCGGCATCGCTCAAGCGGGGCCCATAGCAATCGGTTGTATTCCGTTCGAAAGTCATACGCCACACGATTTTGTAATCCCGAGTGTGATTATTGGAACCACCAACGATGGTGAGCAATGGATAACAGTTATCGATGAAGCAAAGTTCGATTTGAACGATCAACTCATACCCACAAAGTCGGTGGCAGAATTTTCCGTGGCCCCAGGTGTCGCAATTAACCATTACCTTGAGGCCGTCCGAGTCACTCGTGATGCAGTTTCGAGTGGGGATTTCCAAAAAGCCGTAATCGCTCGAGACATATTTATAACAAGCAACAAAGAGTTCGACATTCATTCAATTTTGCTTCGGCTCAGAGATAGATACCGTTCTAGCTACAGATTTTTATTTGAGGGGTTTCTTGGTGCATCACCAGAGCTTTTGGTGAGCGTGGACGGGGAAACAGTTTCAAGTCATCCGCTTGCTGGAACTACTTCGCGAACAGGAGATGAAATCACCGACCATCGGCTAGCCCAGGAGCTCATCTCAAGCACAAAAAACCAACTCGAGCATCGAATAGTGATCGACATGGTGCACGACACTTTATTGCCATGGTGCTCGTATCTAGATTGGCAGCCAGAACCATCAATTGTCGAGATAGCCAATGTCGCCCATCTTGGTACCGAGATTTCTGGCCGACTCAGCGAACCAAGACCTACCGTCTTAGAACTTGCATACGCTTTAAGTCCAACTCCTGCGCTAGGTGGACACCCTCGCGAAATTGCTTTGCAGCACATAAAGCGGGTCGAAGGATTCAACCGAGGTAGATATGGTGGCGCAATTGGTTATTTCAATGCTGATGGCGACGGTTGCTTTGCCGTTGCGATTCGTTGCGCTGAGATGAATCAAGAAAACCGAACTGCCCATCTTTTTGCGGGCGGTGGGATCGTCGGTGACAGTGACCCGCTTAATGAACTAGCAGAGACAGAAGCAAAATTTAAAGCGATATTAACTGCGATTACGAACCAACATCTCTGAGTTCAGTATTTGTAACTAATGCGTGCGCAATGATGCAGAAACTTGCTGATTGATTCGTTCATGAACTCGCACGTTTTCATCCCGATCAGTTACAACTCTGACTAGATACGGCCCCGTCAAAGAAATAGCTTCAGTCAATTGGTCAAGTGTTGCAACGGTTATTGCCTGGATCCCATTGGATTTCGCGAGCATCTCTAGGTCAACATTGTGTGGCGTACCGAAAATTGTCTCAAATTGATCTTTTTGAAGCGCAGTTGCCTGAGGCAAAAACGAAAAAATACCACCTCCGCAATTGTCGACCACGACAATTCGCAGATCAATGCTACGGTTTGCCAAATTAATTAGCCCATTAGCGTCGTGCAAAAGCGCCAAATCGCCGATTAACAAAAACGTCGGTGCTTTGCTCGCCAACGCGACGCCCACCGCAGTTGAAACAACTCCATCAATTCCATTAACTCCCCGATTGGCGAGAACCTTTATCTTTGTTCTTGGGGCTGCAAACCACTCAACATCTCTGATCGGCATCGAACTTGAAACAAATAAGTTCGCGTGATCAGGGATGATGTTGTAGACAGTTCGCGCAATAGCTGGTTCAG
>CAMCZA010000024.1 GCA_945885515.1 Ferrithrix thermotolerans DSM 19514
TGTCGTGGCAAGCGGATGACACGCACATCGTGACAGAAATATTTGCCGCCGAATTGCGCGCCGATACCTGTTTGCTGGGCGAGTTTAAGAACCTTTGCTTCAAGATCGGTATCGCGAAATGCGTGACCAGCAGTTGAACCAGATGTCGGCAACGAATCTAAATATTTTGTGCTGGCGAGTTTTGCCGTTTCGATTGCATACTCTGCTGAGGTTCCACCAATTACGACAGCGAGGTGATATGGCGGACACGCCGATGTGCCGAGTGTTTGCATTTTGTCGAATAGCCAAGGCAGCAATACTTTTTCGTTAAGCAATGCTTTAGTTTCTTGAAACAGATAGCTCTTGTTTGCCGAGCCACCACCTTTGGCGATAAACAAAAATTTGAACTCATCGCCGTTAGTCGCAGAGATTTTTATTTCTGCGGGCAAGTTTGTATTTGTGTTCACTTCTTCATACATCGTGATCGGTGCAAGTTGGCTGTACCGCAAATTAGAAGTTTGATAGGTGTTGTAGATTCCACGACTAATCGATTCTTCGTCGCCACCGCCAGTGAATATCATTTGCCCTTTGGCGGCTTTGACGATCGCGGTTCCTGTGTCTTGGCACATTGGCAGAACTCCACCAGCAGAGATGCTCGCATTCTTCAATAGGTCGAGTGCGACAAAACGATCATTTGCACTTGCTTGCGGATCTTCGAGAATGTCGGCGAGTTGTTGCAAGTGCTCTGCGCGCAGCAAGTGTGCAATATCGCGCATTGCGTGCTCTGTAAGCATTGTGATCGCACTTGAATCAACACGAACGAAAGTACCGAGTTCTGTTTTTACAGTTGAGACCCCATCATCAGAAATTTTGCGATAAACGGTTTTGTCTGGGCCAAGTGGCAACAATGTTGAATTTACAAACGGCTCTGGTTGCTTAGTCGCCACAACTACAGGTTATTCTCCAAACACGCTTAGACGAGTGCGGGTGAGCCTTTGAAAGTGGCTGGGTCTCCAGCCGTCGGAATAATTGGCTTGCTCCACGAAACCACGGTTGCAATGTGTTCGGCGACGGTTCGCCACGCCTTGGCGTTCCATCCTTGAGCACTAACTGGGACCGTGCCGTCAATTTGAATATAAACAAACGCAGGAAGTTCGCTGAGGGCCAGTTGTTTTACGAATGTGCGCGCCGGATCGCAGAACACCAAAAACTCTTGTGCGTGTGGTCCTAGAAATTCTCGGGCCTCATCGGGCGTTGCGGTGATAACAAAATTTGTGCGAACTGATGCACCTGCGAATTGCCGCAAAATTCGAACTGCAGTCGGCATGATCCACGCACTTTCATTTGTGAACGGGTCGAGCACGATCGACGCAAGATGGAAAGTTGTCAACCACTGCTCAAGCGGCCGAGCGTCGCCTGTGATTGGTTGGAGTTGTGTGTCGAGGGAAGGTTGAATAATCATCTCCCACGACCGTAGCAAGTCGGCAGTAGCGTTTCGGAAATGCACCCGATTGAGCATTTGCGATATGTGGCCAGGGCTCGCGGGGCAGACCCAGTTTCACTGGTGCTCGAAACCGCGGCCGCCCTTGGTGGCCTAAGTCACGAGCCAGCAGGCATTGTTTTGGCGGTGCGAAGAATCGTGCAAAGGCATCCGACGGTCGGCCAACTGTGGTGGTTGTGTAGTCATGCGCTTGGCGCCAATGATCCTTTCGAGGCGATTCGTCGATGCGAAGAACAAATCGAAACTGATAGCACAGTTAAAACTTTGCGCGACGCTTTGCCGCAAGATGCAACCGTATGCATTGTTGGCTGGCCGACGGCAACGCTGAACGCAATTGCACGGCGTGCGGATCTAAAAATATTTATTGTCGAGAGTAACGGCGACGGTGATGCCGCAGTTGAGAGACTTCAGAGAATGGACATAGACGCGACTTTGGTGCAACATGAGTTTCTCTCGCAGGTAATTTCACAATCTGATGTTGTCGTCATTGAAGCGCTAGCCACTGGTGCAAGCGATGTGTTGTGCAGCGGTGGAAGTTATAGCGCGGCTGCGATTGCGTATTGTCAACAAAAACTAGTGTGGCTAGTTACCGCGTGTGGCACTAGATTGCCCGAGTCATTGTGGATAGGCATGCTTGTTGATGTCAGGGCCGAAATTGAAAATCCGGTTGATGTTGTGCCAGTCTCACTATTTGCGCAAGTGATTTCACCGAGTGGCATCTCACTTGATGTGACCACATCGCTCGCAGCCGAATGCCCACCAACCACCGAACTCCTGCGCCGCAGCGCAATGTAATCGCGTGATATGTAGAATTTGACCATGTCCGCACGCTCAAGAGAACTCCCACGCCGCAGTTGTTTATCAATCCCAGGTTCATCAGAAAAGATGATGGGCAAAGGTCCCGGCATTCCAGCCGACATGGTGTTCTTAGATCTTGAAGATGCCGTTGCCCCAAAAGAAAAAGAAGCATCACGCGCCAAGATTGCGAACGCGATTCGTACTCAAGATTGGGGCGACAAAGTGGTGTGCGTGCGGGTAAACGACTGGAGCACGAAGTGGACCGCGTTTGACATCATTGAAGTTGTCGCTGGTGCAGGTGAGCGCCTGGATGAAATCATGTTGCCGAAAGTTGAGACTGCGGCGCAGATTGTCGCCACTGATTTGTTGTTACGTCAAGTAGAAATCGCCAATGGTCTGCCAATCGGACACATCGGAATCGAAGCACAAATCGAAACTGCTCGCGGGCTTATCAATGTCGAAGAAATTTGCGCAGCGAGTTCTCGAATTGAAACAATTATTTTCGGACCAGCTGATTTTGCGGCAAGCATGGAGATGCCGGTGCTAACTGGTGGAGTACAAATCGCAGAATATCCTGGCGATCACTTTCACTATGTATTCTCAAAGATCTTGATGGCCGGTCGCGCCAATGGGTTGCAGGTAATTGACGGTCCATATCTCTATATTCGTGATGCAGACGGTTTTAGAAATTACTGTCAGCGCACCCGCACACTCGGATACGACGGCAAATGGGCACTTCACCCAGACCAAGTTTCAATTTTAAACGAAGTTTTCTCACCAACTCAAGAGCAATTTGACAAAGCGTGGGCAATTTTGGATGCCTACACAACAGCGACTGAAGGCGAAGGCAAAGGCGCAGTCATGTTTGGTGACGAAATGATCGACGAAGCAAGCCGCAAGATGGCGTTGAAATTTATTTCACGCGGCGGTCGCGCTGGTTTGAAGCGCAGCAAATAATTGACGTCACAGATTATCTGAGCGCAAAATTATGACCAAGCGTTTTGATGCGTTGCTATTTGACGCAGGTGGAATCTTCGTGGTTCCAGATCCATTAACAACCGGCATGGTGCTCGAACCTTTTGGTGGTTCAACAAGTCTTGCTGTGCTTGTGAGATGCCACTATGCGGGCATGGCGGCAATTGATGCGGCGACTGCATCGCAAGCCGCAGACTCAATTGAGCGGATCTCATGGAGCTCGTATCGTGAGGCATATGCGCGCGAGGCGGGCGTTACCGAGAGCAAAGTTGTCGACGCAGCACATGCTTTGCTTAAAGTTTTCTCTGCATTTTTGTGGCGGTTTCCATTGCACGAGTCAGTTGCCGGCTTATGGCGTTTGCATTTGCTCGGCACCCGCATTGGAATTGTCTCAAACGCCAGCGGGCAAATTGAAGGAACTTTGGCTAACGAAAATGTTTGTCAAGTAGGCGATGGTGCTGGAGTTCCGGTTTTGATCGTGACTGATTCGCACGTCGTTGGGGTGGCCAAACCAGAACCTGAAATTTTCGACGGAGCAATTCGGGTTATGAATGTGCCGCGCGAACGAATTGCATATATTGGTGACTCGTATATCAATGATGTAGGCGGCGCACGCAATGCTGGCTTGTCACCAATTTTGCTCGACCCATACGGGTTTCACGATGGCGCAGACTGCGAGCGAATTAAAAGCCTGCACGATTTAATTGAATTCGTCAGCTAAATAGCTAACTAGCTTTTGCAGTTTCGACCATTCGTCGCGCAATAACTTTTAGGCACAAAGTTTCATCGGCACCTTCAAAAATACTGAGCACTCGAGCATCAACAAATAATCTGCTCACCGAATATTCTTCGGCGTATCCGTATCCGCCATGAATTTGCATCGCTTCACGCGTCACCCATTCGGCGGCTTTGCAAACATAAGCCTTAACCATGCTGGCTTCCATCGCGCCTTCACCTTTGCCCATCATTTTGGCAACCGCATAACTGAATTGGCGAGCGCCCTGAATCACTACAGCCATGCGTCCAAGTTTGACTTGGATCAATTGGTATTCGCCGATGTTGCTGCCAAAAGTTTTTCGGTTCTGCGAATATTCAGCCGCTGCTTCGTACGCGGCCTGCATCACACCAACGGCGCGTGCCGCAGTTTGTAAGCGACCGTTTTCAAAACCTTCCATCTGATAATAGAAACCCTTGCCGAGACCAGCAGTTTCACCAATCAGATGATCTGCAGGAACCCACCAATTTTCGAGCGCGATCTCATATGAATGCATTCCGCGATAACCGATCGTGTCAATCGGGCGACCTTCCATTCGACCACCCGCGGGTTGGTTGAATACAAATCCGTGTGCCTCGCCACGAGGCTTGGGCACAATCAGCACACTTAATCCTTTGTGAGTTTTGGTGCGGTCTGGGTCTGTGCGGGCGAGCAACATTAAAACATTTGCGCGGGCCGCAAATGTGCACCAAGTTTTTACTCCATTGATTAGGTAGCCATCTTTGCCATCTTGTTGGGTCGCAACTGCAGTTGTCTTGATTGACGCAACATCGCTGCCGTAGTCGGGTTCGGTAACGGCAACCGCGACCATCACTTCTGCAGTTGCAAGCTTTGGTAGCCATTCGTGTTTTTGCGCTTCGGTGCCGCCTTTGACGAGCGCACGAGTGAGAATTTCTGGACGAGTGATCAGCGATCCACCAATTCCAAGTGATGCGCGAGAGAGTTCTTCGGTGGCGATACAACTTGCCATGTATTCGCCATCGCCACCTTCGCTGAAGCCACCATATTCAACTGGTATCGACAAACCAAAGGCGCCGATCTCTGCGAGGCCAGCAATAATTTCTTCAGGAACATCCAGGTTTTCGCGGTGCACATGTTCTGCATGTGGAGCAACTACTTTGGTGGCGAAACTTCTGAAAGTATCCTGCACCATTTCGTAGTCGTCATCCAAATATTTTTTGCCAGGTTTGTTGGCCAATGATGCAAGCAATTCTGGATCTAAATATTTCTGAACAAAATCGTGTGACTCTGCAAGCACCGATGAGTCAACACCCCAAAGTTTTTCGCGTCCGATCAGTCGAGAAACCAAGTCGTGTACCATGTCAGCGACTAAGGCACAAGTTAGTGTTGCTTCAAGTTCACCTTTAGCGCCGTAATCGAGCATTGATCGAGCAGTTTCAACTGCTGCACCCGCGTGCGCGAGATCGTATGCCAAAACTTGTTGCTTGTCAGGGCCACCAGTTGCACCAAGAGTGCGAACACCCTTGCCAATAATTGAATCCGCGAGCTCAATTGCCCGAGCGGCGTCTATGAGGTCTGAAGAATTTGGGGTATTTTTTTGATCAGTCACAGACCAAACGCTACATAGGTTCAAGCATTTAGTCACAGTCAAGCCGTAAAATGGTCGGATGAGTGTTGCACCCCCGCGACGCAGACTTAGGTCACTGCGCGCATCGCTTCGATGGGTGCGGTGGGCGCTCATCGCTTTAATCTTTTGGTTATTCGTTATCCCGATTGTGCCGGGATTCGGCGATGCGTTGAACAAACTCTCAGAAGTTAAACCCTTTTGGCTTGTCTCGGGAATTTTGCTCGAATTTACGGCGCTGTTTTTTTATTCAATGTTGACGCACGCCGCGTTGGGCGAAGATGCCAGCAAAGTGAGCATTGTCACACTGTTTCGAATTCAGTTATCTACCAGGTCGCTTGGCAGTCTTGTGCCAGGTGGCTCGGCGGCGAGTAGCGCACTTGGTTTTCGAATGATCACACTTGCCGGAGCAAATGGTCGTGACGCAGGTTTTGCGCTCGCAACTGCGGGCGTCGGGTCTGCTGTCGTGCTTAATTTAATTCTTTGGGTCGGACTGATTGTGTCGATTCCTGGTCAAGGTGTCAACGCGGTCTATGGAACTGCGGCAATTTTGGGAGTGATCATCATGGTGATTGCTGGCGGCGTCGTGGTCGGATTAGTAGATCGTCAAGGTCGCGCTGAGCGAGTTACACGATGGATTGCTCGGCGATTTCATTTTGATCAAGACAAAGCAGGTGAAGTTGCTGTGCATCTCGGTGAACGCTTGCGTGGATTGAGAGCCGAGCCAGGTTTGCTTCGCCGTGTTTTGTTGTGGTCGTTACTTAATTGGATTCTTGATATCGCCGCGCTGTTTGTTTTTGTCCATGCTTTTGGCGGCTCTGTAAGCATCGTCGGCCTTGTGATTTCATTTGGTTTGGCGAATATTTTTGCATCAATACCGATTACGCCAGGTGGGCTCGGAATCGTTGAAGGAATTTACATTCCATCGCTCGTCGGTTTTGGTCTTTCGACGACGACTGCCACTGTCAGCGTTTTGAGTTATCGCCTCGTGCAGTTTTGGTTGCCAATCATCGTTGGTGGTGCTTGCTATGTGAGTTTGCGATTCGGAAAGTTCGCCTTACAGCAAGCCAGCGAATTGAAGTCGTTGAAGCGATATGCGGTAGTCGGCAACGCCAGTCGAACGAGTCGAATTGAATGGCTTGAACGCAATGCCACGACAGACCGTACGAGAGATGTTGCATTGCCGAAATATGATCCTCGATATGGCCTTTCCGAAACCGAAGAGATACCTACTTCAGATGCGATTCGTGAACACCGACGACGCAGCAATTAGCGTGTAACTGTGACAACTCACGAGCGGCCATTTGGGCGATATTTGGAAGACTTTGTTGTTGGTGATGTTTATCGACATTGGCCCGGCAAAACAATTACAGAAGCCGACGATCACTTATTTTGTATGATCACGATGAATCATCATCCTTTGCATACGAACGATTGGTTTGCCCAACAAAGCGTGCAAGGCCGAAATGTTGTGGTCGGCAACTTGGTTTATTCGCTCGTCCTTGGCATGAGTGTGCCCGATGTAAGCGGTTCGGCGATTGCAAATCTTGAAGTTGAAACGCTTCAGCACAAACATCCGACTTTCCATGGCGACACGATTCATGCTGAGACTCGTGTGCTTGAAGTTAAGCCTTCGTCATCAAAACCTGATCGTGGAGTTGTGACTGTCGAGAGCAAAGGTTTTAATCAGGCGGGTAAAGAAGTTTGTTATTTCCGCCGCCGTGTTTTGGTTTGGAAGCGCGACAGCGCACCAACTCGCGCGCGCCCATACAACCAAGAAGACGCCTGGGACTAATTAACTAGTAGTTCTAGTTTTTTGTAATTGCTGCGACGATTAAGTCGTAAGCCGAATCGGCAAGTGCGCGCATTTCGTCGTCGGTGCGATCTTGAATTGGGTGAGCAACAAACAGCCGTTGCACATCGGGAAACCCGAGTGCATTTGCTTGTGATTCGGCAGCCTGAACAAAAACATCTGAGGCAATAAACATTGCCGGCACACCGCGAGTTTCAAGATCGACTATGTCGTGCACACTGCACGACGTACAACTGCCTCAATCGGCGAGCGCTTCAATCACCAGCGTGCATTTGGTGGCGATTTCGTGACGCAGATCTGCTGGTGCTGGCTTGGTAAAAGTCGGCTTGCGAAAACGTAACACTTTTGCGCCGGCTGTCGTGAGTCGCGTTTCGAGTTGATTCAAGAAAATATCTCCACGCGCTTTAGAAATGTCAAGCAGACCGATTGTCTGACCCGAGATGCTCGCAGGTCGCGCAAGCAATTCGCGCGAAGCCATCTTTTGCTCACTAGTTGGGTCAAGAATCACACGACTACTCATCTCCCCACCAACTTAGTCACTGGGTCGCCACCACTCGCTATTGCGTCACCCCCGACTGAAGCACTAGCAGGGGATTGTCTCTCAAAGATTTAGTAAGATTTATGTATCCCAATGCTTACAAATTTTAGAATCGTCTCTGCTTGTCGACTTTGCTCAAGTGCATCACTTTGGCTTCCCACAAAAATGGTAAGCTTTGATTCGCATTCGTGACAAACGGAGTTTCGTCAATGGATAGTCAACTCACAACTAATTTTAAACTTCGAGGCACAGAAGGCGTTGTTGTTTTCGGCACCGGTAATTTTGGAAAGATCATAGTTCGAGCAATCAGCGATCGTGGTCTCACAATAAAAAAAATAATTGATATCAATACTTCTAACCACGAAACAATTTTTTGTGGTTACCCAGTAGTTGGCCCTGATGAATTGACCGAAAATGATGTCGTGTTTTTGGCCACAAACATATCAAATCGTAAATTTTTAAGAAAACTTTGTAAGGATAAAAAAGTTCTGTCTATTTACGACGTGGACAAGATTTTACGAGAATCAAGATGGCCCTCTTACTATAGTGAACTGGATCTTGAGTGGTCACTAGACCGCGCACAAGAAGTGATAGATCTTTATCTTTTTGATATTGACTCAGAATCTGAACCACTCTTCCTTAAAGTTAAAAGTTTAGATGTCGTGTTGACCGAGAGATGTTCATTAAAGTGCGTGGATTGTTCTAATCTCATGCAGTATTATCAAAAGCCGATAGGTGCAGAAGTTGAGATTTTAGTCGAATCTCTAAAAAATTTCTTCGAGACCGTAGATTTTGTTTCTGAATTGAGGCTCATTGGAGGTGAACCATTAGTTTCAAAAAATGTTGAAAGGGTGCTAGACACTATTTATTCGTACTCGAATTTCGATAAAATAGTCCTTTATACAAACGGGACAGTGGTGCCCAAAGAGTCAATTCTCAAAAAGTTTCAAGATCCAAGAGTGTGGGTAAAGATTTCAGATTACGGACCTGTTTCAAGGAAAGCTCAACTTTTAGCTGACACTTGTAAGTCGCTAAGTATTAATTGCATTCATGAGCAAGTAAAAGAGTGGGAAGATGTCGGAAGAATTTTGAATAGAGAACGAACTTTGGAACAGAATAAAGTTGTGTTTGGAAACTGCTGCGTTAATGACACCCTGACGTTACTTCATGGCCATCTCTACGCCTGCCCTTTTTCGGCGCACACTGACAATCTCGGAGTCTTAAAAAATGCTGAGACTGACAAAGTTGAAATGTTGGTATCAGAGGGTTTGAAAGAGCGCGTTCGAAGTCTTTACAAAGATAAAGAGGTCTTGGTGGCATGCAACTTGTGCAATGGACGAGACCACATCGTCGCAAAAGTCATTGCGGGAGTTCAGACCAAGAGTCCGTTGAGACTTGAAGTAACTTCGGCCTAAAACTTCGCTCTGCGGTGATAAAAGTATCGGTCGTAATACCAGTGTTTAATGGGGCCGAGACTCTGGGAGGCTGTCTTGCAAAATTGCAAACTGTGGACACCAGCGAGATTCAAATCATAATTGTCGACGACGGCTCAACAGATGCAAGTTTTAAAATCGCCTCCGAGTTTGCAAGAGATTTTGAAAACGTTGTGCTCAAGAAAATTGGTAAAAATAAGGGTGTTGGCAATGCTCGTAACGTGGGAATTGAGTTGTCAATTGGCACTTATATCTATTTTCTAGACTGCGACGATACTTTCAGTGGAGATATTTTAGGCGGTCTAGACGCTGCTTGGGGAGATGAAGCTGATTTGATCTTAACTCCGATTCAAAAATCATCTTCAGAAAAAATTAATCAATTATTTTTAGATTATCTGAGACAATCGGTAAAAAAAGAGCGGGAAGATCTCTTGTCAGCTGTTCCTCAATTTGAAGCATGGCCAGTTGAATGTTGGGGTTTTTTTATTCGGCGCGAATTTCTTATTCACAATAAAATTAGATTTGAACCGATTCGCATATCTGAAGACATGGTTTTCATTACTTCGGTTTTCGTGCAAATTCAGACGTATGCGATAGTTAGAGAACCTGTATATATCCATAATCGACGCCCAGGAAGTCTTGGTAAGACATTTTCACAACATGAAATTGAATCGTGGTTTTTGGCTTTCACGAGAATCGCAATGTTCGCTAAACATTATTCGCTGAAATCATTTGAAGGGGGCATACTTGCAAATCGATTAATTTATGCTTTAGCATACGTTCTGATAGCCTATACACATATTGACTTTACTTCTAAAAAGAAGTTTCTTCAACAAATTGTTGATGATGGCAGCATCGTTTTTTTAGCCAGACTTACACGTCTTGAATTTAATGAGAACATTGACCCCGACGAAGTAATCGCAACCCTACTTGCTGGCTCCTTGGTTTCGATAGAGAAAACAATTGGTGCTATCGGATTAGGTCAAAAATATTTGTATTGCTATGAACGGTTGAGCTTAGGTGTCTTTAGTTCGTTGGCCGCACTCAACTTCACAATTGATGGGATAATAGACGACAATGTTGAACTTCTTATTCCAAATCAAGTAATTGGTGTTTATCCAGTGTCACCGACAATTTTGAGGGGGAAGCTCCCAACTGATTCAATAGTAATAGTTTGCCATGATCAGCAAAAAGTGTTTTTGTCAAAAATGGAATACTTCAAGCGAGATAGAGAAAGTAGTTTAAGGGTTGTTCATTTAACAACGAAAGAATTTGTTGGCGAAATACTTACTCAAGTATTGTTCAAATAGATCAATGTTGAATTCAGTCTAAGGCGTTGAATGTCTGCAGCTCTTTCTGTGCAAATAGAAAAATAGGTTTAGCTTCTAAATGGTTGTACATATCGTTGAATATGTTGAGCATACCGATTGTCTGACCCGAGATGCTCGCAGGTCGCGCAAGCAGTTCGCGCGAAGCCATCTTCTGCTCACTAGTTGGGTCAAGAATTACGCGACTGCTCATCTCAAAACCAACTTAGTCACTGGTTCGCGACCACTTGCTATTATGTCACCCCCGCTTGAAGCACTAGCAGGGGATTGCCTCTCAAAGATTTAGTAAGATCCATGTATCCCAATGCCTACAAATTTTAGAATTGTCTCTGCTTGTCGACTTTGCTCGTCTAAAGACCTCGAAAATGTTTTGACCCTCAGCCCGAGCCCGCTCGGAGATCAGTATCTGACCGAAGGGAAAGGTGCAAAATCGGCGAATCTGATTCCATTTGGGATTAGTCGGTGCAACTCTTGCAATAACTTTCAAACCGAAACTGCTGTAGATCGGGATCATTACAGACATTGTCTCACCAGACCAGCTGCGGTTAACACAGTCTTAGCGAAGTCTTATCGCGATTTTGTTCCTAAATTAGTTGAGTTAGCCAACCTGACAGCCGAAGATTTAGTACTTGAAATCGGAAGCAATGATGGAACATTCGCTGCCACTTTTGGCGATATGGGATTTCGGTGTTTAGGTGTTGATCCGGCTTTAAATTTATGTGAATCAGCCGAAAAGGTGGGTGTTCCGACCGTAGTTGATTTTTTTGAATCAAAGATTGGTGACGAAATTGCAAGTCGGCATGGCAAGGCAAAGGTTGTGATCGCAAATTTTGTTGTTGCAAACATTGATGACCTAGACGATTTTATGGCTGGTATCGTCAAAGTTTTGTCAGCTGATGGTATTTTTGCGATGGAGACCAATTATGTGGCAGACATTGTGTCAGATCTGCTCGTTGAAACTCTTGTACATGAGCACTTAAGTTACTTTTCGGTAATCTCACTAAGTGCATTTTTGGATCGTCACGGGCTTGAACTTTTCGAAATTCAGCGGATGCCATCAAAGGGCGGCTCGCTTCGATGTTTGATTCAGCATAAAGGCGCCAAGTGCACTGTCACTAAGTCCGTTGTTGATGCAAAAATTTATGAGCAATCAAGTGGCTTGTTTTTGTCTTCGTCTTGGGGAAAGCTGTCAAGCGCATTTACCCATGCAAGAAACTCGGCAATTCAATTCTGTGAGCAAAGATTTAAAGATGGGATAGTCGGCTACGGCACTTCTGATGGTGCGACAATTTTGATCTATCAACTCGGTATCGGTCAATATTTGAAGGCACTGATTGATGATGATCCGTACCGTCAAAATCTTGAAAGCCCAGGTTTTGGAATTCCGACTGTATCTCGTGAAGAAATATTTGCAAATCCGCTAATGGCTAATACTTGTCTAATTTTCGCCCCACAGTACGTTAAACAGATAATTGATAAAAACACTGCAGCCCGAGACTTGGGGGTAGTTTTCGCTAAAGTTTGGCCACTAATTGAAGTATTTTCAGATAGCGGTTGGCTCAGAAACAAATACTAATTTGGTTTAGAAAGTGAGGCTGGGTCGAGAGTCGATATCCCTCCGTCAACTTCTAAAATTTGGCCGTTGATATAGCCACTTTGTTTAGTCAGCAAAAACACTGCAACGCTTGCGATATCGCTTACTATGCCCATTCGTGCCAGTGGAATCAATTTATTTGCTCGATCTATGATCTGTGGGTTGTTCGCGTAAAATTCAGCAGCTCGTTGCTTAAAAACGAATGAACCTGGGCTTAGCCCGTTCACGCGTATATTGCGCGAGGCGAACCGCACTGCACCGAAACGAACAAGTTGCGACAGGGCCGCCTTAGATGCGTGATACTGAAAATCTTGATTTCCAACGATGCTTCGGGCTGCCGGTGAAGTCGTGAGCATCACAGCACATTCATGATTGCGGTGCTGTGATGCTAAAGCCTCCAAGATTTGGTAAGGCGTGTAAACATCTACCAAGTACTCTTTCGAAGGGTTAGAAACAGCGCTTCGATATCTGTGTACGAAGGCGACGGCTTCAAGTCCGCCGACTTTCTTATCTATTTTCAGAGCTAGTGCAATTGATTTGGCAGAATCTTCTAAATTACATTCGTGAACTTCGCTGCATCCATTATCTTTTGCAAGAGTGACAATTGCTTCATCACGAACTCTGGTAACCAAATGAACTTCATGGCCCGCACCAGCCAGTTGCTTGCAAATCTCAAGGGCAATTGGTGATCGGCCGCCATAAATGAGAGCGTTCATTATTTACCTAAAACAATTAATTCAGCAAAAGGTAGTGGTTGAATCACGGAGCCAGAATAGTTCATTTTTTTCAGGCGATTTTTTATTAATCGATCATGCTGCCAAGCCATAATTATTACAGTATCAAATAAGTCGTCAACTGCTTTTTGGGGACTGATTACGGTAAGTCCACTTCCAGGAGAAAATTTTCCTTGGCGACGCGGATTGTCATCAGTTAGCACGGTGATGCGTTGGTGTAAGTCAAATTGATAGATCAAAGTAGTAACACTATGACTGACGCCGTATCCAACAATTTTTTTGGCTTTTACTTGGTCCAAAAGTTTGTGAGTGAGACTTTGGGCTTGCTTTATTCGGTCGTGGATGGCCGCATACCATCCCAAAGTTCGGATTCCGATCCATTCTTCATATTGAGCGAGTCTGCCAACATCTCCACTCACGGAAGTGCGAGAGCTTTTTGTACGAAAAATTGCCTGGATTGAGCCACCTTTGAGCCCGACTCTGCGGATGTCAACTAGATCAAGTCCAAACTTTTCACCAAGATTGATAAAATCTTGACACGAGAAATAAGAAACATGTTCATGGTAGATGAAATCAATCATGTTCACTCTGAATTGGTCTGGGTGATATCCGGAGAGAATTGCAATAGTCGTATTGTCGTCAGATAAATCTTTGAGACCTTGAAAGAAATTGTTGAGATCCGGAACATTGGCTGTTACAAAATTTGCAGTTATCAGACTAGGAGCGCCAAACTTTTTGCGAATTTCACTTGCAGATTGAATCGAAAAGTATCCGTTAATAGTTTCAACCCCGCGGGCAGTGGCTTTTTGGGCGTGTCGTGGCGATGGCTCGATGCCTAAAACATCGGCCCCTAAGTTTTTGAAATGTTGCAACCATGTTCCGTCATTTGAGCCAATGTCTAAGACATAAGTCGAGGATGAGTCAGACCGATTTTGCCAAAGTTGTTGGGCGAGTCTTTGCATCGAGTCAGAAAGTCCAGGGCTGTCAGATGTCTCAAAGAAATAATCACCGTAACTTTCCTCTGGGGCAACTACTAGGGGCAAAAAAGCGTGTCCACATTCGCTGCACAGCGCTAAGTCGAGAGCATATTTTGGCAGTGAGGAAGCTTTATCGAATGAATCTGAGAGCCGATCACCTAGCGGAGTTGCTGCAAGGGGCAAAACAATTTCCCATGAGTCACTTGAGCAAATTGGGCATAGTCGATTGTAAGAGGACTTAGCTATCATCTGCTTACTAATTTAGTCACTGGGTCGCTGCCAGTGGCGCCGCTGACCCAGCCGCCGATGATTGTGCTGAATAAACCTGCTGGGCCACCAGAGTGCACTAACAGCAAGCCACCTGGTCGGAACTTCGGCAATGTCGCATCTTTAAACGCTTCTTGCACACCTTCGGCCATGCCGCCTGCGCCGCGAACAATCTCGATACCTGGCAGTTGCAAACGGTCGTGGATTTCTTTGAGCACTCGTTCACGATCCCAGTTGGCTTGCGCAAAAACACGGGCGTGTTCAGGACTAATTACGAGCACAGCATCGAACGCAAACGGCAACTTTGGGTGATGCACAGTGCGCAAACATGCTGCAAATGTTTGTGCGAGTTGATCCGGCTCGCGCGCAAGTTGATCCACAACACACCGTGGCCCTTCGCCAGTGAAAACCGTGACCGTGTTTTGTGAAGCGTCAAATCCGCGGGCAACAGCCAGCGAAGTGAACGGCGAGCTGATTTCGTCTTCGGCGAAACAAAAACTTAGTTTGCCTGGGTGCCCATGTGCAGCGCGGTCAACCTCACCTGGGCGTCCACCGCCAACATTGCGAATCGTCAGTTGCACCGCGCGACCAATTGTGAGATTGGCGCGATTGCCTTGACCGAGAACATTGACTCCAGAGTTCATGCCGATTGCTCGAGTTCCGGGTCCGTTGCAAATAATCACTGGCCCAACTGGCATTGTTGTGGCAAGAACTCCGTGCATGTTGTATTCGTCGGTGCATACTGCTTCGATCGCAGCGATCACCCAAGGCAAATATTCGGGCAGGCAACCAGCCATCACCGCGTTGATCGCGATTTTTTCGACGGTGAGTTGAACCAAATCTGGTGGCGCAATTGCCACAACTTCTTGTGGGTCACGAGTAGTGCCACTGAGCATTCGCATTACTCGGTCTGGCGTTGGCGGCACAACTGGGAGACCATCGGTGTACCCACGACTAAACATTGCTTCGAACTCATCTTCGGCCGACGCGATTTCGATTTGTCTGGAATGCAAAATCGCGCCGTCGTAAAGCACGCGAAGTTTGTCAACGATGTCGGGATCAACGCTCATTGAACCGCAACCGGGTCGAAATTCGGGTAGTTCGCTACCGAGATCGGCAATCCCGGTTAGTTCGCGCCAATCTTTTCTCACCCAACCGATCGTGCGCTTTGTCTCAACGCCATTAGCCCGAAAAATTAATGATGGGACAGTATCAATATCGGCATGCCAGCTGGCACAAAGATCCAAATCATTGACAGCCGAAATGCCTTCTGGAAACGTTGGGTCATCTTGGGTATAGACCGTCAGGTTCGGCAGATCTTTTACGAGTCTCGCGATAACCGGTACAACCATCACGCATGTTGCGCACTCGCGCTTGACAATTATTGTCCACCCGTCGCTTAACGGATTTTTCGTCGTTGTCACCGACTAACTCGCCAAGAAATCACAAATTAGTTTGTTTACTTTTTTGGGTTGTTCAAGTTGCAAGAAGTGGCCAGCACCTTCAACAATCGCAAAACTAACATTTGCAGGAGCCATTGATTTTGCAGACTCAACAACTTCGGCACCGATACAACCATCATTTGCGCCATGCAGATAGAGCAGTGGCTGACTCGGTACGCCTGACCCTATTAGTGTTTGGAATTCGCTCAGCGCAGGGTCGCGAAAGCCGTTGCCTAAGGTCGCGCGGTAGTAGCCGAGCGCAGCCTGCAGATTTTTTGGCTCGGCTAACGACTTACGGATTGATTCAAGATCAAAACTGGCGTCGTATCCTGGCGACCAATCGCGCCACAACATGTCAATGAAAGCGTGATTATTCGCACTCACAACCAGGTCGGCTAAACCATGCTGAAAGAAAAACATATACCAACTGCGTTTTACTTGTTCGAGATTTTGCACGAATGCCAAACCGAGTGCGGCAGTTGGAGGCACAGCCATGCCAACTACTTTGCGCCACCGTGATGGCGCGTCAAGTGCAGCGCCATAAACAGAAGGTGCGCCCCAGTCGTGACCGATGATCACGGCGTCGCCGTCGCCACCGAGTTTTTCGTGTAACGCGTTGGCATCACGCGCCAGCATTGCTGTTTGGTAGCAGCCATCTGCGGGCACCGAACTTGGTGCATAGCCACGCATGAATGGAGCAACGGCTCGATACCCTGCCGCCGCGAGTTCGGGCATCAAGTGACGCCAAGTTTGTGCAGTGTCTGGGAATCCGTGCAGCAGTAGTGCCAACTTGCCGGCTCCACATTCGAGATAAGAGAATTCTGTGCCGTTAGCAGCAACACATTCCATCTTTAATTTCAAATCAGCCATGTCTAAAAGATACTTGCCTGCGACGAAGGTCACCCCATCAGGTCTTTACAAATGTGTTGGCTTGCTAATACCGTTTCAGTGTGGGGGAAAACGAAGTAACAGTGATGTTTCATGGCGTGCGTGGTTCAACTGCTTGTCACGGTCGAGATACACAGCGTTATGGAGGAAACACATCGTGCGTCTCAATGGATACTGGCGCTTCGTCACCAATAATTTTTGATCTTGGCACAGGTTTGCGTTATTTAAAGTGTGGTGAGGTTACTGCCGAACCAAAACCATTCGTTGGTGCGTGTTTGCTTACTCATTTGCATTGGGATCACACACAAGGTTTGCCATTTTTTAAGTCCCTTCTGCATCATGACACGGTGTTGGATATTTATGCCCCACGACAACCAGATGGAACCTCACTGCACGATGCATTTATAAAAAGAATTGCTCCACCATTGTTTCCGATTCGTTTGGACGAATTTCCGGCAACAATTAATTTTCACGAAATTGGTGATGACGACTTTGAAATCGGTACGACAAAAGTGATGAGCCGGTTTGTACCACACACGGGTCCGACACTCGGGTTTCGAGTTACAGCAAATAAAACGACGGTGACGTATTTGTCTGATCATCAGCAACCACTTGGAGATTTTGCGATTACCGCAGGTGCCCGCGAACTTTGTCAAAATTCGGATTTATTGATCCACGATTCGCAATATACGCCCGCAGAATTTGCAATTAAGTCAAATTGGGGGCACTCAACACTTGAGTTTGCAATGTGGGTTGCCGAGACAACATCTGCAAAACGATTGGCATTGTTTCACCATGATCCATCTCGAGATGATGATGCTTTGGACACGATTGCTAGTCGCCTTGGCCAAATCGCAAAAAATCGGGGTTTTCAAGTATTCGCCGCAGCCGATGAAATGTCGGTGAAGGTTTCTGCCCTAGT
>CAMCZA010000025.1 GCA_945885515.1 Ferrithrix thermotolerans DSM 19514
TTTCGAAAGTCTGCAAAAAAACCGAATATGCAATTACGTTGAGACAAGAAGGTTTAGGCACTGTTGGCCCAACTGGTGACAGGGGTGCAACTGGCCCAACGGGGGCTCGAGGTGCGACTGGTGCGACTGGTGCCACAGGTGCTACGGGCGCAGTTGGACCAACAACTATTTCGCAAGGTGACACTGGTGCCACTGGTGCGACCGGAGATAAGGGTGCGACTGGTGCGACCGGCACTGTTGGTAAATATGCTCCTGTGGCTTTGGCAGACGCGGCCGCGACTTTGACTGCCGCCCAGTTAGTGAATAACACGCTATTCAACATCATCACAATGGGCACGGCAAGAACCTTGACGATGGATACTGGGGCAAATATTGCTTTGGCTTACAGCGGAGAAGTCTTGGGATCATCTTTCGAATTCGTGATTTGGAATCGCGGAGCACAATCAGCAACTTTGGCGGGCAATGTGACGACCATTTTGGATGAAACGGGCGTTGTTGCGACAAATAAAATTGTCAAGTTTTTGTGTATGTTCACGACGATCACGGCTGGATCTGAAATAGTCAATTGCCGATCGATGTTTCGAGACATAAATTAACAAAGTTAGCCAGTTAACTAGTCGGGATTTTCAACCCCCATATGGGTCGTGGCTATCTCGTAGGTTTCTGTGATGCGCATTAGTAAAATTCGAATGTGGGGAAAAAGCTGGTTTCTAGTGTGGTACTTGCATGTGTACTGCTTGGACCGTCGTCGATAGTTGAGGCGACCGTGAAAGAAAGTGCTCGCTGTACTCAGGCTGGAAAAGTTCTCAAAGTCTCCGATGTCAAACTTGTGTGTGGCAGAGTGAATCGCAAATTGAAGTGGATTTTGATATCAAACCCTGTTGCAACAACGCCGGCCACCGCTGCCGTAACAACAACTACGACTGCGGTGACTACTACGACTGTTGCTGCAGGGACCACTACGACTTCGACTACAACCACGACCACATCGGTTTCAACCGCAATTCCCAAGATTCTTTCTGTTGTGTTTCGTGCACCAGGAGCCGACGGTATTTATCATGTCGGTCAACATATTCGCGTTGCCTTCACATTTTCAATGCCAGTAAATGTCACGGGTGCACCGTATGTGATGCTTGAAGCGACCAACATCGGCAAGACACCTTTCCTCGATGGAAACGGCACGACGTCACTATTGTTTTCGTACACAGTAGTAACTGGAGATGTAGAGACCTCTGGGGTAGGTTTAGGCGCCAATTCAATTGTCTTGAATGGTGCAACTATTAAATCGTTATCTGGGGTCACTGCAGATTTGACCCACGCCAGACTCTCTCGCTCTGCCTCGCGATTAGTCGGACCGTAAGTAGGCTTATCTCTGTGCTAAAGATGTCGAAAATCTATGCGTTTAGAAAGTCGATGACTGTCGCTCTTGCCCTGGTTCTTGGTTTTGGTGCCAGTTCGGCAATCGCCGCGAATGATGTCGGTTCTAAGTGTACGAAGGCAGGCAAAATCGTCACAGTAGGTGCAACTAAGTTGATCTGTGCCAAAGCTGGCAAAAATCTAAAGTGGACGATTGTTTCAAGTCCGGTTACCACAACGGTCGCAACAACTACCACTGTGATAGCAGTTACGACAACTGTTGCGCCAACAACGACAGTCGCAACAACAACCACGAGTACTACAACTACAACCACAGTTGCGCCTGATAAGACACCCCCAGTTGTGACGCTCCTTCGTGGCGCCGGAAGCAGCAGTTCGTCAACGCTTACATTCACAGTTACTGGCAATGAAACAATTGTGTGTTCGACACTTTCCAAAGGTTACGACGAAGATTTTGTATGGGATAAAATCTCCATGATTGGTTCGATCGTGCAGACTTCGACAACAGTTTGTACACTCACGGTCTTTGCAACAGCAGAACGAGATGGCGATGACCACCTGTCTACGTTGCGCGCCTCAGCCAATTTCTCAATCACCGACACCGCTGGTAATGCTCAAAGAACGCTTTTGGGTTCTCCGCAATCAACTACGGTCAGACGCACCTAGGTATCAACCACCGTTGAAGGTCTGTTAACTAAGATCTGAGGATGTTTAAAAAAGTAGCCAGTCTGTTTATTGCCTTGTGTCTGCTAGGTGGCTTTCAAACTCAGGTTTTGGCGGCAGCCAGTGCGGGCGGTAAGTGCAGTTCAACCGGCAAAATCGTAGTTGTAGGCACAGCAAGACTGGTTTGTGCAAAAGTTGGTAACACGAAGGTTTGGGTTGCTCTAGACAGTTCCGGGTTTAAATCCCCGACAATCACATCAGTTGTAATCGCCTCTAACATCACTCCTGACTATTACCTGCAAGGGCAGATAATCAATGTTCTGGTTACATTTGACGCTGGAGTTGTAGTAACTGGTTCACCACAAATATTTCTTGATTCCACCTCGATCGGAAGAATGAATTATGCCGGAGGCTCGGGCGGACAAGTACTGTTGTTTTCGTATCTGACACTTGCTGGTGATGTTGACAGTGTGGGTTTTGGACTTAAAGCAAACTCGCTTGTGCTTAACGGCGGAACGATAAATTCGTCAAACGGTACACCTGCAACGCTGACGCATTCCGGGGTCGACAAATCTGCGACGCGAAAACTTGGTCCGACCACACCATCAGGTACGACGACAGTAACCACGGTTGCTACAACCGTGACCACAGTTGCTACGACTGTGACCACCGTTGCCGCTACAACCACCACAGTTGCGACAAGTGCGGCACCAAAAATTACTTCAGTTGCGTTCAAAGAGCCGGGTGGGAAGTGGATACCTGGTCAAAATATTCAAGTAAAAGTTATTTTTGACTTGCCCGTTACAGTCACTGGTTCTCCATACATTTCGTTATTGTCTGATTCGATAAGTAAAGCAACTTACCTTGAAGGTTCGGGCGGAACGAGTTTAATTTTTAGTTACACGGTTCTTACTGGTGATATAGATAATACTGGATTAGGAATAGCGGCTAATTCAATAGTGCTTAACAGCGGCACTTTCAAATCAGCTTCTGGGGTGGTTGCAGTAGTGACCCACACGGCAGTTGATCGTTCATCTACACGAAAAATTCTCGCGTCGTAATTACTGAAAAGACTCAATTATCGGTCGGTTAGATTTTCGACTAGCAGTTGTTACTGGCGCGGCACAAGGTATCGGGCTTCAGACCGCAAAGCTTTTTGATTCGTTGGGATGGTCGTTAGTTCTCATTGATCTAAAGTCCATTGACATAAGGCAGTTCAAGAATGCCATTACGTTCACTGGCGATATCACTGACGAAGATTTTGTCTCATTAACTGCGACCGAGGCTTTCAAAAAGTTTGGACGAGTAGACGCTTTAGTAAATAACGCAGGTATTTCAAATATCGCTTCGGCTCTTGAAACAACTGCTGCCAATTATCGCCAGGTACTTGAAGTTAACTTAGTGGCACCATTTTTGCTGGCCAAGGCGTTTGGGCGAACAATGCTTGATGCTGGATCTGGAAGCATTGTGAATGTCTCGTCAGTCGCCGGCCTGCAGGGCATCGCCGATCGGTCAGCGTACAACGCAAGTAAGCACGGGCTAATCGGCCTGACTCGCACTCTCGCTGTTGAGTGGGGCGCGCGAGGTGTTCGTGTAAATGCAGTTTGTCCAGGGTGGGTGAAGACTGAAATGGATCATAAAGACCAGGCTGGTGGGTCGTACTCAGATCTTGATATCACTAACCATGTACCGATGGCGAAGTTCGCTCGCCCAGAAGATATTGCTGAGGCGATTGTCTGGCTGAGCGATAGCACGAAATCAGGCTTCGTCAACGGAGTGGCACTTCCTGTTGATGGGGGATGGACGAATGATGGTTCGTGGCAGTCGCTAAGACTCAAGCATCGCGACTAGATTAATTTTGTGCGTGAAACAAGCGGCTGGGTAACAAATACTGGCGACCTTTTGGCTGAACTGCGGTCACATACTGAGACCAAGACTGAGATTTCCGAATATAGATTTGCTTCTGCAGTCGAACAAAATGTAGTCGTTTACGATTGCACTGCCTTAAGTAAACTTATTGTTGACACCAAGTGTCGTAGCCAAGTTATGGCCGAACTATCCCATGCTCTAATGGCGGGACCCGGAATCGTGGCATTCAAGAAAATGTATGAAGACACTTCAGTAGTTGATCGAGTCTCAAAAGTATTTTGGCAGATAATTGACGAGCAACATTCAAGGGGCGAAGCCAAGGGCGATCACTATGCCAAACCAGGGTCGAATGATCGTGTTTGGAATGTGCAAGAAAAGCTTGCATTGCGAGACCCGAAGGCATTTGTTGACTATTACGCAAATGACATAATCTCACTGGTCGCTACTGCCTGGCTCGGTCCGGCTTATCAAATCACGACTCAGGTAAATGTCGTCAACCCTGGCGGTGATGCTCAGCAACCCCATCGCGACTATCACCTCGGGTTCCTGACAGATGAAACGGCGATGCAGTACCCGACTCATGTGCATTTACTGTCGCCAGTGTTGACTCTGCAGGGTGCCGTCGCGCACACAGATATGCCACGCGAGACCGGGCCAACTATGTATCTACCGCACTCACAAAAAATGGTTTCTGGCTACGTTGCTTGGCGTAATCCAGAGATCAAAAAGTATTTCGCAAACAATTATTCACAATTGTCGTTGGATAAAGGCGATGGTGCGTTTTTTAATCCCGCAGTATTCCATGCTGCTGGTACCAACAAAACTAAAGATATTAAACGGATGGCTAATTTGACCCAAATTGGATCGGCGTTTGGGCGGACACTTGAAACTGTCAACCGACAACAGATGTCAGTGTCGATTTATCCGGCCTTACAACAGCGCAAATCAGCAGGGTGGTCGAAGGTTGCGCTTGAGAATGTAATTGCTGCGTGCTCCGAGGGCTATGCCTTTCCGACGAATCTTGATCGCGACCCTCCAACCCATGGACTAGCACCTCGCTCTCAGGCTGATTTTGTTAGAGAGGCCCTAAATAATGGTGATTCACCAGAGCAACTGCTTGCGACCCTAGATGCGTTGTCAGTCCGCCAGCAGACTGATCACATTTAGTTCACAATTGCGACTATTGTCTTAACAAGTTAACTACTCACTTGTTGGGTACAAACCAGATGGAGAATCTAATGGCTAACAAAGAACAAAAAGGTAATGCAAATAGCAAGAAGGCGCCAAAATTATCGCTAAAAGAAAAGCGTTTGAAGAAGCAGGAAAAGAAAAAAAGCTGATTGAATTCTTACTCATTGCCTTGACGGCGATTGAGTTTTGAGTTATCTGCATTAACTAAATTAATTGCTTGTTGTGCATTGATGGCAGTGCAAAATTCACCATGCAGGTTAGCAACTGTCATCGCGTGAACTAGTTCTGGGTCGCGGTCAATGCCGTCAGGTCCGACTCGATTTGTAGTAGCGCAACAATCCTCAACAAGATAAGTATCAAAGCCGAGGTTGCCAGCCATACGAGTTGTGGTCTCGACACAAAAATTAGTGAAGAAACCTACGATCACGAGCCGTGAAATTTCTGCCCGTCGCAGTTGTACTTCAAGCGAAGTGCCAATGAAGCCACTATTGACATCTTTTTCAATCACAATGTCTTCAGCCTTTGTTTCAAAGCCAGGTTTTTGGGCTCCGGTTGGAAGTGAAAACTTTAATGGCGATGCTTTTTCGCGCGAATCATGACGGGTGAAAGCAACTTGTAGTTTCGCTGCGCGCCAAGTGTCAAGCAGTTTCAACATATTTGTCTCGGCGGATGAGTTGTTGCGTCGGCCCGTCGGCCCACCCCAATGATTTAGTACATCTACGCCAACTTGAACATCAATCAGCAACAGACAAGAATTTTTGTCGAACCTGCTAATCATCTAATGAAATTAATCGCTGTGTTAATCAAGGTCGAATGTGGTTTTATCAATCAAGTGGCTTGGCTGGTCATCTTTTACTAAGTAGCAATCTCCAACTACCAGAACCTCAATATCGGTGCGCATAAAACATCTAAATGCGTCTTCGGGAGTCTCTACGATCGGTTCACCGCGCACATTGAAAGATGTATTTACAAGTACTGGGCAATTTGTTTGCTGCTTGAATTCGGTCAGCAGAGCGTGGTAACGAGGGTTAACAGATTTTTCAACCGTATGCACCCGAGCCGAATTATCGACATGGGTAACTGCAGGAATAACTGATCGTTGCACTTCCAAACGGGCGATGCCAGTTTTGTGGTTGTCATCAGGCGAAGTTGGCTTCAATTTCGACTTTGCTACGCCTGCAACTAAAAGCATGTAAGGACTATCAGTTGACAATTCGAACCACTCACCAACATCCTCGCGAAGCACACTTGGTGCAAACGGACGAAATGACTCGCGCTTTTTAACTTGCAGATTCAACCGCTTCTGCACTGTGGGCGAGCGTGGGTCAGCCAGGATTGAGCGAGAACCAAGTGCTCGCGGACCAAACTCCATACGGCCCTGATGCCAGCCGATTGATTTGCCAGCGGCTAGCGCGGTTGCGGTTCTGGTAACTAATTCTGTGTCACTAAGTTCGGTGAACACAGCACCAGCGCTAGATAACCGTTTGACAACTTCCTGTTGAGAATATTCTGGACCTAGATATGAACCGTGCATCGCATCTTTAGTTGGCTTGACTTCTCGTTCGCGCCCTAGACCTAAGTGATAAACCGCAAGTGCTGCACCTACTGCACCACCCGAATCACCAGCGGCAGGTTGAATCCAAATTTCATCAAAAATATTTGTGCGGTGTAGAACACCGTTTGCTACGCAGTTCAAGGCAACTCCGCCTGCGAGGCAGAGATTGCGGGCTTTTGTTTTTGCCTGCAAGTCTTTAGCAATCTTGAGAACTACTTCTTCAACTACTTTTTGTACTGAGGCGGCAAGATCCATTTCGCGTTGAGTTAATTCGTCGTTGAATCCGCGGGCTGGTGCACCGAAAAGATCACCGAATTTTGAGTTAGTCATAGTCTGACCAGTGCAGTAGTTGAAATACTCAAGGTTCAACGAAAATGATCCGTCATCACTTATATTAATTAAGTTGTCGCGAATGATACTTGCGTACTTCGGCTCGCCGTATGGAGCGAGACCCATGACCTTGTATTCGCCTGAGTTCACTTTGAACCCGGTGTAGTAAGTAAACGCAGAGTACAACAGCCCGAGCGAGTGCGGAAATAAAATTTCCTGCAAAGTTTCTAATGTGTTTTCGCGACCTATACCAGTCGATGTAGTTACCCATTCGCCGACACCATCCATTGTAAGCAACGCTGCTTCTTTGAATGGCGACGGGAAGAAGGCGCTTGCAGCATGACTTAGATGGTGTTCTGAGAATAGAAGCCGGTCACCCAGGTCGCCAAATGTCGGTTCAAGAGCTTTTGCAAGCACAGATTTTTGAAAAAGTTTTTCTTTTAGCCAAACTGGTAAGGATTTCGAAAACGATGAAAACCCCCTCGGCGCAAAAGCCAAATATGTTTCAAGAATCCGATCAAATTTCAAAAATGGCTTGTCGTAGAATACGACATGATCAATTTGGTCGGGTGTTAAACCAGACGACTTAACGCAATACTCAACTGCGTTTTGGGGGAAGGCTGCGTCATGCCTTATTCTCGTAAAACGCTCTTCTTGAACGGCAGAACGAATTTCGCCATCAACTACTAAGCATGCAGCCGAGTCATGGTAGTAACCCGAAATTCCAAGAATTGCTGTCATTTAAAACAGGACGTAAATAAATGGCGCAAGTGGCGAGGACTGTGCCAGGACTAATAGCCCACCAATAATGATCAATACAAAAAGAACAGGGGCGAGCCAAAGCTTCTTGTTGTGTTTGAGGAACTTTAGGAACTCTTTGAGGAACATTCGTTATTCTCCTTAATATTGATTTCTGAACGACTCAAGTGAATATCCATTTGAGTTTCTGTCGTGCCAGTGAGTTGCTTTGCCCGTATTCTTAAGCTTCAACTCGTCCCGCCCGAAAAGACGCAACACGGTTGCAAGCGGTGAGATCAGCACGAAGAATAGAACGCCTAGAACGATTGGGCTGACTATTCGGGCCAAAAGTAGGCTGAATTTCATCCACCAACGATTGAACGGTGCCAATATTGCGGGCTTCATGAAAGCTATTAAAAATGTTGCTGCACTAAGTATGCCGATGACCCATTGCTGGGCTTCAGGCGCCCCTCGAAGGCGAAATACGAGCGTCAGCAGGGCAAAAATTACGGCAAACATAATGCCAAAACTTCGATCACTTCCACCAGGTGGCTGCGGACCTTTATCGAGTCCTAGGGCGTTTGACATCCCATTGATAATAGCATCAGCGCTGTTTTCTTATTGCAGTATTCATAGATTGAGTTCATTAAGAAGCCCTCTCTATTAAACTAATCTCGTGAATCCTGACACTAAGGCATTAAGAAAGTTGAAAAGGAAATATTCCAAGAATCCTGACGATCGTGGAGTCGCCCTAGTCAAGAGGTTGTTGTTGTCATATTTGCCTGGATGGCTCGTTATCTGGGTCTTGCGCAAATACTTCGTTAAGTCCGATTACAAAGCTGCTCGTGAGTCGATTAAATTTTTCCAACTTAGCAGTACTGCTTATAGTGCTGGTAAGGCGCGCAAGGCTCAGCGGCTGCTGCTTATTGCTCTTCGACTTCTTGGTGACGGTTTGCCGAAGTCTTACATTTTCTTGCTTCATTCAGTTATCGTAGCGACTTTGCAAAACCCAACAAAACGTTCGTTGATTTCAAAGTCCATACTTTTAGGAACAAAAGAAATACCAGTCGAAACCTTAGACGCATCACATTGGTATCAACTCTCTCGCGGACTATTTAGTCTCGGTTACTTTCGTGCCGCGTGGGTCGCTCGTGAAAATTCGATAGATTTATCAATATCCGAAGCACTTGCGCCCGACGCAAATTTGACAACGACGCAACGAGCCATTGAAGCACATCTTGAGCGGAGAGAATTTGACTTAGCAAGCCGAATTCTGAAGAATAGCGCTGAGAAGTATAAGCAAAAATTACATGCTGAATACAAAATCTTTTTATCTTTAGTTCATAAAAAGTTCCATGAGACCAATATAGATCTTTCTGACTCATCTTTCGATCAAGAAGGGTATGGTCATTTGATAAAAGATCGATCTGTCGCCATAGTGGGACCTGCAAAATTTCACGGAAATTACGGAAACAAGATTGATTCTTGCGACACTGTTATTCGAATTAAATCGCCAGGAGTTCGTAGATTGCCAGCCAAAGAACTTTATGGAGAGAGGTGCGACATCAACTACTACGGGGGGAATGAAATCCAATCTTTAATTGATTCTAGAGATGAAGTTTTAGTGGAAGATTGTTTAAACCCACCGATGATTACCTTGTCGTGGGATTATAAATTGAAAACAGATAATAATTTCATTATTTATAACTTAGATTTTACTGGACCGCTATATAGAACAACTTCAACGGCTGGAGTCCGTACTTTGTTTAGTATGTTATGTCTTAGGCCGAAGAAAATGCTTGTTTTCGGATTTGATTTTTATGCGTCGGAAAAACAGTATTCAGATGACATGATGAGGTTTCTTGACCGAAAAGCTCAAGAGTTGGGTCACAGTCTTCCGATAGCAAAGAGTATGGTTGGATTTGAAAGCGCGTATCGATGTACTGGTTTAGTCCATCATGATCCGGTGTCCAATTTTTGTTTTGCGCAAAATTTGCATAAGGCGGGATTATTTGAGATAGAACCGTATGGAAAGAGCATTCTTGAACTCACTCCGTATCAATATGTTGAACGACTCGAAGAAATGCTTGGGGACTGGTAAATCTAGTTCGCGTTGATTTGTGCCTTGACGAGGTCACGAATTTCTGGTGGCATGAAATTATTTTCTGTTGTTGTCTCTGCCTCAACAAGTTCAACAAGCCGATTGACAACATCAATTGGATCCATTTGATTAGTGGTGACCATTGAACCCATTGCTCTTAGCAAGTCAGTTGCGGGAGCGCTGATTGCGCCTTCACCAAACCACTCCCACATTGAAGCAGCCATTCGATCATTAAAACCGGTGTTATAAGGACCTGGATTTATCAGCGTCACGTCAATGCCACTTGACGCGAGTTCGGCTCGCAATGTTTTGCCCATTGCCTCAAGGGCATGTTTGGTCATTGAATAAGGACCAAACGAAGGGCCAGCCAATACTCCAGCGATTGATGAAACAATAATGATCCGTCCATTGCCTCGTGCCGCCATCTTCGGGAGTATCGCCTGTGTAATTGCCAATGTGCCAAAGACATTAACTTCAAACAGATGCCTCACACGATGCATCGGAACATCAGCCAAAGGCCCAGTTTGGCCTGCACCTGCATTGTTAATCAGAACATCTACTTCAAACTTTGCCGCTTTTGCAATATCGTCACTAGACGTAATGTCAAGTTTTTCAACCTGTAATTGGGGTGCTTCGTTACGCATCGCGTCAGCCTGTTCAACTGTCTCGGTCGTCGCAATCACTTTGTGACCTTTTTTTGCAAGCGCAATTGCTGCACCCTTGCCAAAACCTGAACCAGCCCCAGTAATTAAAATTGATTTTTGCATCTTTGCTCCTCGCGCGTTATTTCAAATCTATGGCATTGAGAACGGCAAAATTAACTCGTGCTCCATCCCCGGATCCCTTTGGCTGGAAGGGTCTAACTAGCCTTCGCGATTAATGGCTGAAGTAAGTTGAACATAAATTCGGAAATTACTTTGTTGCCTAGCTTGTCGGTGTGGCACCAATCAAAAAATGGTGAGGTGTTGAGGTTGTCAAAAATCTTCGTCGCATCTGCTGAGTGCTCAAACGAAAAAATCATCTCTGCCAATCTTGGGTAGACAAGTTCAATTGCATCCGGAAAGTTGCCCATTGACTCTTTTATTGCTGATTCATAATCAAGTGGATCTGAACGAGTAAGGGCATGGCCTTGAAGTATTGGTATAAACCTGCCTCCCCTTGATGAAACAAACTCATTTATCTGAATCAGCGCGTCACTACTTTCAGATAATGAATTTTCGTCAACTGAGAATTGCCCAACTCCTAGTAAATTATTAAGAACGTAGCCAAGGTTTGTGTTCTTGAATATCCAGTTTGAAGTGTTTTCGAAATAGGTGAACCTTCCCGAGAGCCGAGCTATTGGATTTCTAAAAAAGAGTGCATTTTTGGCCTCGTTGACTCCGATATAAAAGACAACAATGTCGCCATTGATAACACGTTGTTGCATGTGTCCCTTGAAGGGTCCTGCTGCGAACTGACTATCTCCGAGCTCTGCCATTAGGCCCGGTATTAAATGCACTGCAGCGGCTCCAATTACACCTCGATTTTCAACAAGAACTTTTTTGCCAGCCGCAGTAAATAATCGTTGAGTTTGTGATGGATAGGTGTCCTTATCTGAGACTTCTCGACCGAATGTAGTGGAACCCCCATAAAATAAGATCCGGTGGTCGTAAATCTTTGGTTGATCTGTTGTCAGTCGCCCGTAGGGCATTTCTGAGATAACTGGCTTTACCTCTGGCTTTGGGGCCTCAGCGAAGCTCGACAAAAGTTCGGACCATTTGTCTTGTTCAATTTTTATCGGAGAGATAACACGCAAGGTGCCCTCTGCGACGAACAGTCCGACAATCAACACGAGGGTATTAACAGCGACAACTTTTCGTATCTTCTGATTTCGTGTGCAGAGATATAAAACTGGCAGAATTAAAACAATCGCCAGACGAATTAGTGACCGATAACTCGCCGAGCCTTCCGGAATAGCGCCGTTCTTGATGAGCAAAGATCCATAAGTAATCAGTCCTAATGTCACCAAAATTGATGAATACTTGAATGCGTATTTATCACATATCAAATACACGATAAACAGGCTTAGTGGTGCGAGTACCGCTAAATTAATCAATGAAGCGAGCAAAACCCATGGAATCGCACCAATCAAAGCAACTATAAAAGCCGATAATAGGTTCATACTTCTAGAAATTGACCTGACTGATACTTCGTCATTTTCTGGATCAATCATTTGAATATTTTAACAACTGCAGATCACATCAGAAGTGCCGGTCGTCTAAGGGTGCTGTGGTGAAAGGTAAGTGCTACAGTTTGCTGATGGTTGATGCGTTAATAGTTAATCTTGATGGGGTTGTCAGCGAAGTTGACCTTTCAAGTGAATTTGGTCAGTTCTCGATAGATAAAACTGACTTTGAAAGACTGAGTGGTTGGAGTCTTAAGCCAGAAGGTCTTTGCAAAGGCGCAGTTTGTGTACCAGTGAAAAACCCGCGGGAACTTACTGATGGTACAAATATCGACCTTGTGGAGTTTGCAAGAGTTGTCAATCAAAACATTGTCGTTGATAACCAACATAGAGTGGCTGCATTTGGTGAGCATGCGCCGATTCGAGCAGAGTCAATGAATTCACTGGACGCCCCGAACTTCATGCTGCCTGATATCCATGGCAAGCAAGTTTCGTTCAGCGACTTCAATCGTCGCAAAAGGCTGCTCTTAGCTTGGTCATCGTGGTGAGGCTGTCGTTACGAGCTGCCGGTCTGGCAGCAACTCGCTGACGAATTGCAGGACACCGGTTTCACAGTTATCGCGGTCGCCCTTGATGCAGATGAGGATGCTGTTCGCGAGTGGGCAAGTAAAGAGCCTTTAACGATCCCAGTATTGATAGATAAGTTTCAGGTGGTTGCCGATCTGTATGGCTTTGTCAATGTGCCGGCGGCGATTTGGATTGATGAAAATGACAAAATAGTTAGATCTGCTGACGGAACGCCTGGCAGTGATTTATTTCGCTCCTTTTCGCATGTTGATTCTGCTGTCCACCACAACTTGTTGCGGTCGTGGGTGCGCAATGAACTTCGAGACCTAGATGACGCGCAAGTTAGGCAGTTTCAACTCCTGCCCACGCAAGATCTTCAGGTTGCAAGATTGCACAGACGAATTGCAATTGCATTACGCGATCGCAATACCAAAGATGATTTGGCTGGTGCCGAGAAACATCTGCAGTTGGCTGAAGACCTTGCACCGTATGACTGGACAATTCGCCGCGGCAATATGCCACTTAGAGGTGTCGACCCGTTCGGTGAGAAATTCTTCGAATTTGTCGGAGAATGGTCACAAGCAGGACGACCCGGGTATCAGCTTGGCACTGGTCGAGACCCAAATTAAACTATTTGTCTTTTAGGAATTCAATTTTTGAATCATTAATCCTGGTTTGATATACACGGGTAGCTACTCGTGCAGGGGAGGCTGTTGCCTCTCCGGTTAACACATTGAATCGCCCGTTGTGTTTAGGGCATTCAATAGTTGTGCCATCGACAAAACCCTCAGCAAGATGTGCTTTGCCATGAGTACACAATCCATCCATGACATTGCACACACCGTCACTCATTCGCACAACTGCGTACGTCTCACCGAGATGATCAAACCTGGCAACATCATCTTTGGCGATTGATGCCTCATCGCAAGAAACTATCCACTCACTAGTCATATGTGACGCTGAGCTAAATGACGCTTTGCGGGATACTGCGCTTAATGAAAAAGTCACTATCGGTTGATTGGCGACGCATTGTTGGTATGACCTCGCGCAACGCACTATAAAGACTTGGGTACGGCGTTGGAAGCTGATCTTTGACTGCCAAGTGCAGTTTTTTCAATGAGTGAAACGGCACAGAAGGATAAATGTGGTGCTCGACGTGATAATTCATATTCCAATAAATCCAACGAGTCAGCGGTCCCATATAAACGGTTCGTGTATTCAGTCGGTGGTCCGTGACATCCTCGGCAAGTCCGGCGTGTTGGGTGATTCCTAAAGTTACAACGAGCCAGTGTCCATAAAAACTTGGCAAACCAATAAACATTAAAGGCTCCAAACTTTTAATCCATACACTCGTCAGAACAGTCGCGGCGAGGACCAAAATATAAACTCGTGAAGCCCTAATTGAGATTTTGAATGTTTCCGGTGGTTGAAAGTCTTTTTGATTGTCAGTTATCTTGCCCGATGCGTTTTGAATCCACTGTTTGAATTCATTCGGCACTGCGGTGATCCCAAACAGTTCAAGTACATATTTATAGATCGGCACATTTCGCTTAAACGCGATCTCGGCGTCTCGGCCAACAATGATTGTGTCCGAGTGATGACGAGCATGACTCCAACGCCAAGTCTCTGGTTCACGAAAAATCATAAAAGAAGCAATGTAATAAATAACATCGTTCATCCATTTACTACGAAAGGCGGTGCGATGACCGGTTTCATGCCATCGCGAATCACTCATCGAACCGTAAAGGACTCCGTAAATTGCGAAAGTCGGGATTGCCCACCAAGTTCCCCAACTTCGGTGAGCAAGCCAACCAAAAAGTCCGAGAGATACAAACCAACTTGCGATGTGAGCCGCGGCGCGACCATTGGAACGTGACATTAATTGCTTCATCAACTCACGATCAATCTTTGGTTTATAGCAGTCCGCATCAACGAGTCCATTTTGTGCAGCAGTGATTGCACTGGGTCCACCAACTTTGTAATCTCGCATCAAATTAGATTACTAGAAATTGACCGCCAAACCCAAGGCATGTCATATCCAATTTTGATTTTTGCCTCTGGACTTGTGTTTGGGGCTTTATTTTGAGGAAAGATTGACACGGCTTAATCAAAGGAGACTAGATATGTCATTAGGCACATAAGTCGCCAGTCTTTTTGAGCTAATTCCCAATTCCAATTCCTATCTCGATCCTTGCTCGAAGCGCCGGACGACCGTCCCATATCGAAATAATCAATTTAAGTGACGAATGGTTTAATTCGTTCAAAAATAAAACTAGCAATTAAATCATTTCCGCGTGAGTCAACATGCATCCAATCAAAAAATGGCGAAGGCTGCAGTTGATCGAAAATATCTCTGGCATCAGAACTGTTTGGTAGAGAAAGCAATTTGGTGGCCAACTTGGGATAAATTTCGGCCAGGGCCACTTCAAGGTCCGTACCATAAGTCGCGATCAGAGATTCCTCGTATTTACTTTTATTCAACTTCGTATAAATCGTAGGTTGCAGTATCGGAATAAATGTTGCTCCCAGCGATTCTGAAACGAATTTTGAATCTTTTAGTGCTTGCAAAAATCCACTTGTGCTATCACCTGCCGTCATTCGCCCGCGTCCCGCAAGTGAAAGGAGATTGCTCTGAATGACCGAGTGATCATCGATGAAGCCAACTAGCGACGAATAGTTATTGTAATACGCTGCCCAGCGATCAATCATGTTTGGATAAACGAACGAGGAGCCTGCATCATTCACTCCAACATAAAAAACAACTATGTCACCTCTTTTGGGAAGTCTTTCCTTCGGAAGACTTGTCATCTTGTGGTAGCTATATACAGCGTCAACAACCACTTGACCATAATTCTCAACTCTTATATTGACGTCTAACTGGTTTAATTTGCGCTGCAAGTGTGATGTAACTGTCTGGGAGTCATCTACCTCGCCACAAAAAATTGTTGACCCACCAAAGACTAAAATTCGATTTTCGAATGTGGGTTGCTGATCAGTTGTTCGCCGTATGCGACCCGTGAAGTTGATAATCGGCGTTTTAGCCATCAATGGACCATTGTTATTTTGGCGAAAGATTTCAAGTTCTGAGACCTCACCTGATGTATAAGAATTAATTCGATATAAAACATAATCGGTTGTCATCAAGACAGTTGCAAAAACTATAAAGTTAATTACTAAAATTTTTCCAAATTGAAATTGAAAAATAATTAAAATAGAAATAGGAAGTAAGACGATCAGGAATAACAAAAAGCGATTTGAATAACCAAAAGTAGCAGTTTGAAACAGTTCAACAATAGCTGCGAAAAGAACAAGACTTGATAATTTTAAAGAGGTTACTAAATTAAATTTCTGTGAGTTTTTCTTTGACAACGCAAAAACAAAAGCCAATATTAATAGGTAAGGCAAACGACTCTGCCTTGAAAACATCCAAAATGGTGTGATAGAGAAAACCGTTACTAGAAGAAACAGGATTGGTTTAGCGATTAACTTGATTTTATAAGTTTTTGGAGTCATGTAATTCACTCGTGACCATTAGTTCGGCGAAAGATGCAGACTTTTGCGCGGTCGCCGTGGTGTGGACTGCCAGGACCGTAAACATCGACTAACTCGATGAAGGGTGCTGTGATCCGGCCCTGCAAAACAGCGCTGTCTATTGCGCGATTAAACCCACGGGCTTCAAAATGCTCGGCATTCACTCCCACCACGAACCAGCCATCTTGAACCACAAGATCAATTAATGCCAGAAGAGTTTCAGGTCCGAGATGACCGTGTGTGAAAGTTCCAGAACTCGTCATCGCATCGAATTTTTGCTGAGGTAATTGCCCTGTCAGGTCAACTTCAACCAGGTTCTCATAAACAGCAGAGTTGTCCGAACGCCTTAGTAGCGAAGCTTGTGCAAGCATCTCGGGAGAAATGTCGTAACCATCAATCGCACATTCGGGGCGAAGGCTTGAAAGATAACTTCCAACGGCGCCGGTGCCACAACCCACGTCAACAACCTTTAGGGCTGGCAACTTTGGAACATGCGTGGCAAATAATTCGACAATCGCTCGAGGGTAAATATAGCTATTTGCTTCAATGAAAGTCTTGTTATAGGTCTTTGCCCATTGTCGATACAAGCGTCGGCTGTCTTCTGGTGTCTTAACAGCGTAGGCATCGGCTAGATCGATCGCCTCTGGCGAGTGAGTCGAGTCAGGGGTGCTGTCATCAATCACTCTGAGAGAATACATCAACTTTGAATCACAATATTTTGATGACTGACTTCTTTGTCTACTTGAAGTGACTAACGATTATGTCCCAAACGGTTAGCGGCCTTGCCAATTCGGTTTGCGTTTCTCACCGTGAGCTGTTGTGCCTTCTTGAGCATCTTCAGAATTAATTGCCGTTTGATAAGCCTTGTTATTTCGCAGAATGGGCATTGCGTCTGCAGTTGGGACACCTTCTAGTGTGTGAATTAGTTCAAGAACTGCCGCGACGCTAAGTGGTGCTGAATCACAAATTCTTTCTGCAAGTAGTCGGGCTACTGGTAAAAGTTGGTCAATAGTCGCAACTTCATTGACAATTCCCCAAGATTGGGCCTCGGCGGCAGTCATTCTTCGCCCCGCGATAAGCATCTCGCGGGCGATATTTACCGGCACTATTTTCGGCAAACGAATCGTCGCATTATCAGCAATTAGTCCAAGAGTTGCCT
>CAMCZA010000026.1 GCA_945885515.1 Ferrithrix thermotolerans DSM 19514
GGCGCTGGAGGAATAACAACCTTGACTTCTTTTTTCGCACGGGCTGGTCGAATTTGGCGCGCTGGTCGAGCAGGTCGCAAGGGTCGTGGTGCCTGTGCACCTGCAACAACTTCAATGCCAAATAATGTTGCAATCTGCGGCAACAATGGCGCGAGGCGTTTAACTGTCTCGCGTAACGCGTCGGTGGTTGCAACCGGTATCGCAAGTGGTTTGACTTGCGCACGAATTGGCGAGAAGGCGAGTGCCTCAAGCACTGCAATCCAACGGTCGGCACCACCATCAGCAGCAAGTGAATCGGTTGCAGCCTTGGCGATGAGCCCGCCGAGTTCAACAGGAAACAGCACTCCTGCTTTTGGTGGCTCTCCAGAAAGTTTGAGTGCACGAACGACCCTTGCAAGTTCGACCGCAACCTTCATGTCGTCGATCCAATTTGACATTTCTTTGTCTTGACGCATCTTCAATGCAGTCTTAAGTTCGCCTGCCAGAACCCGCGTCGTCTCATCACGCACGACCATTGGGTCATCGCTACCAACCACGACTGCACGCAGATCGCGAAGGTCTAACAATTCGATATCTGATTTCGCTGCTTCAGCTTTATCAAGCCATTCTGCAACTCGTAACTTCGGCAAGATATCAGAAGCCATCGACAACAAACCATCAGCCTTAACTTCGGCTTGGCCATCTTTCTTCAGTTGCACGTTCTGCTTTTTAATCGCTTCTCGTACAGCACTGAGACCGCCATCAAGCGCCCGCTCTGCAACTGCCCGTTGCTCGACTGGGAGCGATTCGAGAACAGCGGCACGATGAGTTCGCTTTGGCTTTAGACGCTTGGCAACTGGACGTTTTGGCATGTCTGGCGGCGCAGGAAACGACTTACGATCTGGTCTTGGTGCGCGCGGTTCACGAACCGGACGGTCTGCGCGTGGTTCTCGCGGTTCACGAGCCGAGCGGTCTTGGCGATCAGGTCGATCTGTACGCGGACCTTTATTACCGCGACGAGGTTTGTCATCACGAGATTTTTTTGCAAGCTTCTCGGTGACGCCAACAAAAGGTTTATCATCAATGAGTTGTAGCAATGTTGCTTTTTGACTCTTATCGCGCTGCGTAATAACCGAAAGCACCGTGATTCCATCAATATCGAAGTCAGCTTCGATCTTTAATACATCACCAATCTTGCTTTCGTTGGGCAGCAGGGTGGCAACAAGCACACCTTTTGGAACTTTTGCGCCAGCAGCACGCCAAGTCCATGTTCCGTCATCGCGGGTACTAGTAAGTTCAATATCTAAGCGCCGAGACATGAGGCTTTACGGTAGCGCAAAAGCGGACATTTGCCCCAGTGCAATACGAATGCAATCTAGATAATTGGGTAGCGTAATTTCATGGCTATTTATGCACTTGGATCACGCGAACCCAAGATTGATCAGACTGCGTTTGTCCATCCAGAAGCCGTGATTATTGGATCAGTCGAAATCGGCGCTGAATCAACTATCTGGGCGGGTGCAGTTCTGCGTGGCGACGATGGTGAAATAAAAATTGGAAAGCGCACGAGCATCCAAGACAACACCGTCATTCACACAATGCCCGCAACACCAACAATTGTCGGCGATGACTGCGTAATCGGACATATGGTCCACCTTGAATCATGCACGATAGAAAATGGTGCTCAAGTATCTTCGGGGGCAATAGTGCTGCATCGTGCCGTAGTCGGAACAGGCGCAATTGTCGGCGCAAATAGCGTTGTACTCAACGACATGGTCGTGCCACCTGGTGCACTGGCTGTGGGCTCACCCGTGGTGATTAAAGAAGGCCGAGCCAGACAAAGCGATATAGCTTCCGGGGTTGATGTCTACGTTAAAAAAGGCAAACTTTTTGCCGCCCAGTTGCGCAAAATTCGCGACTAGTCAACAATTTTTAATAGTTCAGTTAGATCAATTTTCTCTGATCTAATTAAATACTCGCGGGCTGCGTCTCGACGAAACTGCGCACACAGGTCTGGCCTAAAAAATCTGGCGCCTTCTCTAATCACATAGTTGAGAATAAAAAATCGATAGGCAAATGGAAGAAACTCGATCTCGACGCGACTCAGCGGATAAACCTCGTGATACGCCGTCAAAAATCGCAGAAAGCGTTTCTCAGTGAGTGTGTGCGCCGAATACGAAAACTGAGTTTTATCGCCAGTACTAGAAGAAACTCGGCTCAGAAAGTAAAAATCGAGCAACCGCGACTCAACACGAAACCAGTCATAATCCCATCTTGTAGATAATTTATATGAGACGGCTGAACCCCGTTTTATCGGCTCAACCGAGAAATTACCGAGGTTCCAATCCACCAAAATTGGAATTCGCTGCCACTCGTCGTAATGAACTTTTTCAAGATGCATCAGTAGATCGTGTGTACATTTTTGCAAGACGTAAATATCATCGGCGTCCAGGCCAAAGTGTTGATTGGCCTGGGGCTCGCGAAGTAGGTCATATAAATGGACTGCGTCTCCCTTCACAGAGTTTGATGTGGGCGGCAATGTGGGCGAAATTGCCGAACACGCCGAATGAAACTCGGCGATTTCTTGCGCCAGAGTTACAACATCAGCGTCAGTCAAAATGCGGGGAAGTCCATCGGCGCGTTGAACATCTGTATAAAACGCAGTCCAACAAGAACCGTCGTACCAGGTGTAGGGACGACCATTTTTACTGAGAACATCCGCGAGAAATCCGGACCAACGTCCGCCGCGCAGTTGCGCACTACAACGAGCGAGACGATCGTGATCTTCGGCAAAAAGAAAATACGAGCCATACGAACTAACTTTGGCAATCAAGTTAGAGTCGTCCGACAATGTCAGGCGAAAGACACGATTTGTTGAGACGTGTGCACTGACCTCAACGAACTTAACTATTGATCTTGGATCTCGAAAATTTGACCAAGCGTCACGGACATTATCAACTGCGTTGGGTAATGAATCCGCTGTCAACTTAATCACTGCTGATTAGTCTCGCAGATTATTGGACCGACACTTATCGAGAGTTAGATCTAATTCCGATTGGGGCGATCAGATGGAAGCCAGCCTGATGTCGTTGTTCTTCGGATTCGCCACCCCAAAAACCATATTCGTGATGATTGCGCGCGAATTCTCTGCACGCTGTTTGTACCTCACAAGACTCACAAACTTCACGAGCCATTGACTCACGGCGCTCACGGGCCTGCGGGCGTTCAGCAGGAGTCGGAAAAAATACATCGCTGAGTCCGCGGCAAGCTGCATCGTTCATCCACTTGTCATCGGTTTCAAGTCGCTTGATGAAGAAATCTGAGTGTGCCACAGACGAGAACTTAGCCCATAAGTAACTGATCAGTCAATTACATCTAGACAAACTTATTTATAAATAGTTAAGTAAAAGCCTGGAAAACCTATATTTTCAGAGCTTGTTCAACCCCTACGGCAAACGCTTCAATATCGGCAAGGGTTGTATCCCAAGCCGTCATCCAGCGAACTTGTTGAGCCGCGACATCCCAATCCCAAAAAAATGACCAATCTTGCAGCGCCTTTCGAGCAGGTTGGGCGAGGATCGGGTACAAACTATTGACTTGTGGTGCACTGTCTAATTGAAGCGCCTCATGATGTTTGGTTCGCTCAAAAAGTGCGAGTGCCATCGCGTTGGCTTGGGCGCCAAGTCGAAAGAACAGTCCGTCACGAAACAACTCATTATATTGCGCGGAGATAAAACGCATCTTTGAGTTCAATTGCGTGATTTGCTTTTGAATATATTCGGCACGATCGCCTAGTTTCGGTTTCAAAAATATAACTGCTTCGCCAAACATGATTCCGGCTTTCATCGCACCGAAACTTAAAACATCAACGCCTGCGTCGATGGTGAAACTTCTCAACGCTTCTGGAGTAGCCCCGTACACCGCTGCAGCGTTGCTGAGCCGCGCACCATCCATGTGTACGAGCATTCCGAGTTCGTGGGCAGTATCGCAAATTTCTCGCACTTCGCTTGGCGAGTAAACCGTTCCGAGTTCAGTTGACTGAGTAATTGAAACCACAGATGGTTGTGCGTGGTGAACATGACCGCGCAAATGTGCAACGCTATGAATATCTTGCGGACGAAGTTTTCCGTCCAGCGAAGGTAGGTCGATTAATTTCGCTCCAAGAATTCTTTCGGGTGCGCCAGTTTCATCGACTGCAATGTGCGACCAGGATGTGCACACAACTGCATCGGCTGGCTTTAACATGCAGGCAAGTGCCAGCACATTGGCGCCCGTGCCGCCGAAGACAAATTCTGTGCGCACATCTGCATCGAACAATTTCGAGAAAGCTTCTTTGGCCTGCTTCGTGTGTTTATCCAACCCGTAGGCAAGTGCGTGCGACTCATTGGCGCGCACAATTGCCGCAACGACATCTGGGTGGACACCCGCTGCATTGTCGGAGGTGAACAGGCGAGTGGGGGCGGTGGCCGAAATTAATTGTTTAGTCACTTGTTCAGTGTGCCGTTGCCACAACATCTTTAAACCACATCAAAACGATCCACCAATATTGACCATCAGTGCCGTAGATTTTCGTCATGACAAAATTAGGAGCTTCGGGTGGTGGGCGATGCCAGTGGTGCCGGTCGCCTGTCGAACAACCCACGGGTGCAGGGCGACCACGGCGATTTTGCTGTCAGGCCTGCCGGCAATGGGACTGGGTCGCCCGCCAGCGAGCCAACGAACTACAACTCAGCGAAGACGAACTGGTGATTGCCCGAAAAGAGCTCGACACATTGCGTGACCAGGTTTATGTCCTCAAATGTGCGATCGCTGACGTCGAGGCTGATTTAGATCCAAAGATTGACCCAACTACACGCGACTACAAAGCTGCGCTGCGATGGCTACTACAAGCCGCTAAGCCACTTGCCGAAGATCAACTCCATCCGAGTCCGAGTCGTGCTGCTTAATCCATTTTTGGCTTTGCTGTGTTTTATTGGTTTCGCCCATAATGTTAGTTATGTAAAGTTAAGATAGAGACTGCGAATTCGAGTTATGCAAGCTGAAAATAAACCATCCCCGACTTCTGCAAAGTCTTTGCCCAAAGTGGGTTTGTCACCAGAAAAAGTTTTTCAGAAGCTTGAAGATTTGCGGGTCAACGATGTTGCATGGCGCGAGGGTCGAGCGTTCAGCCTCGCCTACCACGCAGGTGCCGAGGCAATTTCGGTCGCTGAGGAGGCCTACAGACGCTTCAGCGGTGAGAATGCGCTGAGCACAAACGCGTTTCCAAGCCTGCGACAAATCCAGGCTGATGTTGTGGCCATGGCTGGCAGCTGGCTAGGGGCGACCAGTGAGTCGGCTGGCTTTATGACGTCCGGAGGCACTGAGAGCATTCTGATGGCTGTAAAGGCGGCTCGAGATCGGTTGCTCAAAGAACGGGCTATCTCACAGCCAAATATTGTTTTGCCGACCTCGGCCCATGCAGCATTTGATAAGGCTTGTGGATATTTTGGAGTTGAGTCGAGGCGCGTGGCGGTCGGCGCTGATTGGCGGGCAGATGTCAAGGCAATGCGCAGCTGTGTAGACCCAAATACGGTTTTGATCGTTGCGTCTGCGCCGCAATACCCTCAAGGTGTTGTAGACGATGTAACTGGCATAGCCCAAGTTGCTCTTGATTTTGACATTAACTGTCATGTAGACGCTTGTATGGGTGGCGTAACTCTCGCCTACTTGTCGAGGCTTGGTGAAATTATTCCAGCGTGGAATCTACAGGTGGCCGGTGTGAGTTCGATTTCTGTTGACTTGCATAAATTTGGATACACATCAAAAGGTGCGTCGGTGATTATGTACGCAAGTAAATATCTCAGATCGTTTCAAGGTTTTTTTACGGATAATTGGCTGGGCGGAGTTTACGCCTCGTCTGGAATGCTCGGAACAAAATCTGGCGGGGCAATGGCAAGTGCGTGGGCTGTAATGCACCACCTCGGAGAAGACGGCTATTTGCGTCTCACCCGCCAGGCTCGCGAAGCAACATTACAGATCGCATCTTTTATTTCTTCAAATGAACTTCTATGTCTACGAGCGCAACCACAGACGACGCTGATCTGTTTTGGTGCTAAAGACCCTGCCGCACTAAACGTATTTGCTGTTGCGGACGAACTTGCCAAGCATGGTTGGTATGTTGATCGCCAGGCTCCTCCTGATTCACTGCATTGCACTGTGAACGCAATTCATCACGACAAGATTTCGCAATTCACCAACGACTTGCAACTTGCTATTAACGTAGTTCTCGCAACAAACAAAACCGGTGACAAAGGCAGCTACGGAACAATTTCATGACCAAAGAGTTAAAAAACTTAGATACCGACTCAATTACTTTGCGAATAGATAAGCAAATAGGTTATTTATGGCTAATCGTATTGTTTTATATTTTTTCGTCCTTATTAAGTCAGCAGGTTTCGATAATAGATTCGCTATCACTTTGTTTCTTTCTTACAATTGATGTTGTTTCGGGCGCAATTTTTTGGACTTTAATAAGTAAAAAAATTAAATTTGGTGTTTTTGAAATTTTCGGAACTGGAATCGTCTTAGGGACATCTATTTGCACAGTTTTTCAGCAGTTCCTGCGAGACACGCCGTTAAATGAAATATCTCCGTTTCTTTTTTTCGTATTTACTTCGATTATTTTTTATCAAAAACGTAAAAACGGATGGCTGCACCCGACTATTGATCCTGTATCTTCTAAGTCGGCATTTTTACTTTGTATCATCGCAAGTTTGGCGCGATGCAGTGGAAATTACATCAACTGGGTAGTAGTTATTATTCTTGGCATTGGTTTTTTGTTTCTGAACCTACTAGGTGGAGAAAAACAAACTAGCAAGGCAACTTTTTCAGTCGTAATTTTTTTTATTTCACTGGCATTCGCTTTAAGAAAGTACCTCGAAAATCTGCTCTTTGGCTTCACTGATTTATCGAGCCGCGTGTCAGACTTCGATCAAGTATTTTTTGAGGCCAACAGTCGGGGCTTACAAAATTTTGGTCCACTCGACAATATTTTTATTGCGAATACAAAAATTGCTTACTACTGGTTTTCTGATGCCTGGGCAGGTGCGATAACAGCAAAAAGCGGTGTTCATGAATGGGTTGTGACAACAGAATTCGGATTACTCGTTGCTACCTTAGGTTCTTTTTTCTTAGCGAAAGCTATCTGTACGAATCGGCAATATTCTGAAAATCAGGCATCTGCAGTCCTTATCTTGATTGCAACTGCATCTTTGCAAGGTAACGCAAATTACGTATTTACTTCACAAAGTTTTAGTTTGGTCGTTTCTGTACTTTGGGTGATTTTCATTTTGTTTTTGTTTAATGAAGCAACTTTAAAACCTAATGTTACGAATTCCGTAGTTTTATTGTTTACTATTTGGATTCTTGTTTTGACGAAAATCCTTGTGGCTATTCCATTCTTGCTCGGAATATCAGCATTATTGCTATTAAGTCTTGTTGCCAGGCGTTTCACCTCTGCGATTATCTACTTCGTAACTCTTTTTGGCAGCTTCATTCTTTATTTTGTATTTATAAGGCCGGAGTCTTCAATGCAAGGCGGTTATTCGAAGTTTTCGATCAACCTCACATTCATCATCTTTGATTTTAATACAATAAATCCTTGGTTAGATCTATCGCTCTTTATTGTGTTTGAACTAACTGGGTTACTCTTGCTGATCAGTAGCAAAAAGTTTTTTGAAAATTCTTTCCTTCTAAACATTTTCATAGTGCTATTTTTTAGTTTTGCGACTGCACTTTTTATCAAAATCGGAACAGGATCTATAGGGAATCAGTATTTGATTATCCCATTATTGTTAATCACACCGTTTTTCACCGGAGAAAGCTTTAAGGCTAATTTTTTCAAAAATAAGTTGATAAAAAGATATTTTATTTCTTCAGTATCGCTAGGTCTCTGTGCAGGCTTCGTCTCCACATGGGGACTAAATTACTACCGAGAAAAAAATCTGCTTAGTCCATTGCGAGTCACTTTTGTTCGTATAGTTCCTACGATCGTCGTAATTTTTGTTATTGTTTTAATTTTACTCAAGAAACTTTTCGTCGGAAAAAAACAAATACTTTTTCAATTGTGCTTCGTAATACTTGTTGCTTCGGCGCCAGGATCATATATAGCACACTCTTTAAAATCTTTTCAACAAGTTATCTTAAGCAAAGATTACTGGGAAATAAAAGATAGTTCTCTTCGGATAAAAATGGGCCAAATCGACCGATCAATGGAATACATTTCATCCTCACTATCGTCTTCAGATGTAATTGCAAGTAATTCACTCAGTGAGTTTGGACTGATTGCGGCAATGACGGGAGTCAGAAATTATGCGAGTACCTACATGCGCGGTTTATGGGGAAATACTGAGATTAGATACGAAAATCAGTCATCTTTTGGGTCAGAGCCGAGTTTTGAGAATTACCAACATTTACGCAGTGGTTGCGTCACATGGTTTTATTTTGATAAAACTGTTTCAGAAATGAGTCGTCCATCTTGGGGGCCTTTTGCCGTCATTAGATTCGAGGATGACTTTGGGGCAGTTTTACAGCTTTCAAATCTTTCACCGATACCAACAGACTGTTTCGACTCGTAGGGTTACACAATTTTTGACTGAATGCGAATGATTTCGGTGGCGAGGGTGTTCATTTCAGTTGGTGAGAGGCAAGCCGCAATTGCTCGTGCCATCGCCATATTTGTGGCCTCTTCTGCGGCCACTCGTTGAGCAACAAGCCCAGAACAATCAGGATAAGGCGGCATCCAGCCGTGCATTTTTGCTGTGCCGTCACCATCTTTTCCGGCAAGTGTTGCTTGCATACCCGTTAAACCATAAGTGACAAGCGCAGCAATGTGGTAACAACCTCGTAGTTCGCGCAATGAGTTGATCAGTCGGTAGGCCATCGCAGGTGAATCAGTTGGCAATGGCTCTGCTCTGACGCCAGCAAACAACGAGAGACCTGATGCGTCGACACCAGAAACCAGTTTTGCTGCTGGTTCAATAAATTTTTCAATTTCTGAAATATTCGCCAGATGCTTGCGACCCCAATTGTCGCAGCATTGCAAATAGCGCTTTCCTGCAACGCGAGCACCTTCGACCAAGATCCCTCGATACCAAAGTTTCTCAATTAGACCGCGATCAAAAAACATAAACGCAGCGTAAATCACATCAGCATCTACATCGCCTAATACCCCACCCCGACCAGCGAAGTAAAAGTCGAAACTACTTTTATAACCAGCAGCCACACCAACTGCGGCCGTATCTGGATCAAGCATGTATTTGGCTCCGAGAGATCCAATAATTGGAGCGATCGTCGAAGCGACCTGTATTTCATCAAGAGTTGACATCACAATACAGTACTATTCAAACACTCAACACAAGTGCGCTCAATCTAAGTGTGTTAAACGCGGCACCACCTGTTTTACTGCGTTGCGGCGATTTGAATCGAAGTGGCGACATTAGATTTCGCCTTAATTGCAGGTTTTGTTGTTGTTGATTCAATTGAAAGGATCATTGCATCAACGTCGCTCTTGACTGCCGCCAGAGGTAGAACATTTAGAACACCTTGTCCATTGCGAAGGACATCAACTAATTGATCACCCTGACACAACACGACTGACTTGCCACTGATGACGATGTGTGCTGCTGCGATTTCGGTATCAACATGACTTCTGAGATACGTGAAGACCTCGCGAACTGACTCAAGTTTGATACCGGCGTCCAAGAGATTTTTGATGACTTTTAGTTCAAGAAGATCTCTGTAGACATAGCTTCGTCGAGACCCGCTTCCTTTTGCATCAACCAAAGATGGACGGATCAAATTTGTGCGGGCCCAATAATCAAGTTGCCGGTAAGTTATTCCTGCGATTTGTGCTGCCTGTGCACCACTGAAACTATCCTGCGACACGAGTAGCCCCCATCATTGAACTCAAAACGACTGTGTTTCTAGGCTACGGGGTAATCCCTAAAAGTCAAGAGAAATCAGCCTTGAAAATCTTCGGGAGTTATTGAATCAATAAAAAGTTTGAAATCATCAATGATTTCTTCAGCATCTTCAGATGAGTCATCAGACGCAGGTTTGCCGACCTCGTTCAAAAGTTCTGTCTCGGCATAAATAGGAATTCCTGATCTAACAGCCACGGCTACCCCATCTGAGGGCCGACAACTTACTACGACTACAGAGCCCTGATGCAAAAAGTGAAGATCAGCAAAATATGTTGACTCAATGATCTTTGTAATTACGAGTTTGACTGGCTGTGAGTTAAGTTGCTCAACCACATTAAGCAATAAATCATGTGTGAGTGGACGATTTGATTTGATTCCTTCGAGCGCGTAGTGAATTGATGACGCTTCTGGGGCTCCAATATAAATAGGCATCATTCGACGAGTACCAGACTGCTCTCGCAACATCAGTACAGGCATGTTGGTTGGCACCTCAAGTCGAATGCCTTCGAGTTCCATCTCAATCACAAGATAATTCTACCTTCGTTTTATTGATACCCTAACGAGTTTCAATATGATCGCGAGTCTGCGCCGCAATGAAGGCTGACCGCAATTTGCCACCCTGTTCAATCAATTCGGAGAGCATTCGCAATGCGTCTTGTCGTGCCTCAGGGTTGCGTTGACGCAACATCGGCACGATTCGCGTCTCAAACAACGAGAGTTCTTGATCTGCGGCAAGTCGCCAAGCTTTGAGGTGTCGGGCATCGATGCCGAGCGCAATAAACTTCGACGCGGTAAGAATAATCTCCATATCAATTTCGTCGTACAAATCAGTGACTCCGACACGACGGGGGCGCAGGATTCCAAATTTCTCTAGTTCAGCAAGCGTTGCCTCGTCGATCGACGCGGCTTCTATAAATTCGCGGCGATCATATGCCCCGGTTGCCTTATCATCCGGTGCTTCGATCGCGACAGTGGGCGCAACAGGGACAACCGACATCACCCGAGCAATCGGCGCAGGCTGCTGCACTGGTTTCGTTGGCTTCAGCTCTTGCGGTTGTGGCGGTGGGGGCGCTTGCTTCGGCATCGCTGACGACTGCGTCTCGTCATTTGAGGGCAGCGGGAAAAGCTGAGTTGGCTCCGACGATCGCGCTTGATTTTGCGCTGCAGGATGACTGTTTGCGCTTCGAGCAGGAATGTGTCCAAGTCCACGGGGCGCAGTGATTTCATCATCTCGCAAAAATTCGTCGCTGGTGTCGCTCTCAAGTCTGTTTCGAATAACTTTTAATGGAAGATAGTTCTCTCGTTGTTCACGCAAAATAAACTTAAGCCGATCAACTTCGGGCTGCGAAAACTTGCGATATCCAGATGCTGTTCGTTCTGGCTCAATAAGACCTTGACTCTCAAGGAACCGAATTTTTGAAATCGTCACTTCGGGAAACTCCTCAAGCAAGAGTGCAAGAACCTCTCCAATTGAAAGATAGTTACGCGCTACGTTCATGGTCGCAAACTGTTGAATGTGAAGTTCAAATCTTGTCTGCTTTGCTGAATAAAATCATATGAAACTTTCCAACCTGTAACTCGTCTCCGTGAACTAAAGAAGCCTTTTCAATTATGACTCTGTTGACATAGGTACCGTTTAGCGAGCCTAGATCGCGAACGAATAGCCCGCCTTCATTTATAAAAACTTCGGCATGACTGCGTGACACTGTGATGTCATCAAATAAAATATCACTGTCTGGGCCTCGGCCAATTCGAGTAATTGGCTTAGAAAGTGTGAACCTTGCACCGGTCAAATCTCCAGAGCGCACGACTAACACGCCATGGCCAGTGACGTCACCTAATCGAATAGATGCATTGTCGTTTGCACCGGGTGCATCTTGCATCGGATCAATTTGCGCGATGACTACTGTACGGTCGTCGGCGAGATCTAAAATCGCTCCACAAGACGAGCAGAAGTTGGCGCCGGGCGGATTTCTATGTCCACATTGATTACAAAAAACGTAAGACATTACGTATTAACCCTCGATCAATTGTTTGTACGAAGACGCGTCCATCAATTCTGCGACGCTGGCAACATCTTTCACTTCTATCTCCATGATCCAACCATCGCCATATGGGTCTGAATTAATTAATCCTGGAGCATCTGTTAAGCCCAGATTGATCGCAACGATCTTGCCTGTAACTGGCACATAAATATCTGAGACGCTTTTCGTACTTTCAACCTCACTGCAACTTGAGCCCGCCTCAACCGATTGCCCAGAGGTTGGTAATTGAACGAACACAACATCTCCAAGAGCATCCTGCGCGTAATCGGTAATTCCGACTCGGGCGACTAAACCCGCCAGCCGCACCCACTCGTGATCTTTTGAGTACAGCAAATTCGCTGGAATCTTCATATAACAAAGTTAGCCTCGCCGAAGGGCCCGACCTGACCGCAGATGCTGGCGGATCTGGGGCACGTAATTAAAGGCCGTCACATACGAAACAACCAACGCTGGAATCCCACAAATCCAGCCCGCCCAGGTGACCCAGACGGCACCTGCACCGTCGGCCGCTCCAAGAAGTATTAACGGCACAGCAAACATCAATAAGAATGTATATCTTTTTCCCCAAATATTTACCGCAAAACGCTCCATCCCAAATGCTGTGGCGATCAACATTGCGCTTGCAACAGTGATCTCACGAATCAAAACCGCCAACCCAAACCACATCGGCACAGAGTTGTCGATCAAAATTGCAATCAGTGAAACGATGAACAATCCACGATCAACCGCTGGATCAAAAACCGCTCCGAAACTACTTTGCTGGTTGAATCGTCGTGCAATCCAACCGTCGATCCAATCTGTTGCACCTAATCCCCCAAGCAGCCACGCTGCGGCTCCCCTATCTTGAACACTAAATAACAGCCACAAGAAAATCGGCAAAAAACAAAGCCGCAACAAAGTAATCACATTTGGCAACGTGAGAATTTGTCGTTGCGCCACACGATAAGCGTACAAGACATTTCAAAGTTGCTAAATCATCTACTATCAAGACATGTCATCAACCCTTTTTAGTCAGATTATTAACGGCGAGATACCAGGCACGTTTGTCTACCGAGATGATTTGTGCGTTGCATTCATGACGATTAATCCGATCACTAAAGGGCATTTGTTGCTGGTGCCGATTTCAGAATTTGATGAGTGGACTGATCTTCCTGAGTTGCTGATCACACACATGTTTGTGGTGGCAAAGAATATAGGCAACGCGCAGAAATCTGTTTTTGACTGCGAGCGTGTTGCACTAATTATTGCTGGCTACGAGATACCGCACTGTCATCTACATTTGATTCCGACGAATTCGATGGCGGACCTCAGTTTTGAAAACGCAAAAGTTAAAAACGACCGTAGCGAATTAGAAGAGTCGGCCAGTCTGATCATCAACGAATTGCGGCGTATGAACATTGCTGGTGCGTTGTAACCGAGTTGTAATTTCGTGTTGTAAAACCTCATTTTGAGCCGGAACGAGCAGATCAACAGGCGCAATAGTTTCGCTCCCAACCCAGCGGTCAACGGCGCTTGGTTCAAGAATCACCGGCATTCGGTGATGAATACCGCTTAGTTTTTCGTTCGCTTCTGTGGTGATGATTGTGCATGTTGAGAGTACAGCTCTTGTCCCATCGATATCAGATTTTGATTGTGGATCAACCCAATTTGTCCACAATCCAGCAACCGTCATCGTCTTGCCATCAAATCGAGATATATAGTGAGCCTGCTTAATTGGCTTAGCTCCATGATTGTCGATGACACTCCATTCATAGAAACCTTGCATCGGAATTATGCAACGACGCTTGCTTAAGAGATTTTTGAAACTAGGTTTTTCGTGAAGGGTCTCGCATCGAGCATTGATCAGGCCGGCTGCTTTTGTCTTGTCTTTCGACCAAGATGGAACGAGACCCCAACGCATGACAGTGAGTTGTCTACTGCTTTCACCACCATCAGGCTCGCGCCACAGAACATATACCTGCGAAGTTGGCGCGACATTGAAACTAGATTCAATCTCATCAAATACAAAATTCGCACCGTAAGATTTAGCGAAATCTGCACCACTAGCTATTGAATTAAACCGACCACACATTGCAACCCGTAGGCCCTAGAACTTTTGTGAATCAGGGGAATTCATCAGGCGACGACATGAAAAACCAATCGTCAGGCGCTATTTTAATCAGAGTTCCAAATTGAAAATTCCCCGTGTCAAATGCAACTGAACTGGATGCAGAATTTACGGTGACACCAGAAGCGAGTGAGATTAACAAATTTCCTTTTCGATTTGCAACATTAATTCGCGTACCAGTTGCAATTGGCACTGCTGAGTTCGTCGGCAAGGTGATAGTCACACCATCTTTTGCAAGCAGCAATACTCCAGCGTCGAGCGCCTGAAGCGTATGTGCACCCGTGATTTCTCGCACCGTAACCGTCGATGGATATCCCCCATCGGCGCCAGTGGCACCCTTTGCACCAGCAGCACCAGCAGCACCAGCAGCACCAGTCGAATTCAGTGTGAGTGAAGCCTCAGAGCCTAAGCACTGTTTACTTTGCCGATAATGAAGTTTGCCAGTTGATTTATTAGCACACACGACCACTTCATCATTGACTGCCGACGCAATTATGAAGTTTCCTGCGAGTGAAGCAGCAACAGCCACTACTACCGAAGCGATGACCTTTTGAGTTTTCAATGAACTCATGTTGACGATGAATTCTCGTCCGGTGATTTCAAAAATACCCACTCGTTGGTGGCGATTTTAACTAAAGTACCCATTTGAAAAGCACCACGATCAAATGTTGAAGAAATGGCGACACCAGCACCATCTACGCTTTGACTATTCAACGTGACGCCAACCGATGGAGTGACAAAAATAATGTTTGCTGATGTTGCACCCAATTGGCCGATATCAATTCTTGTCCCAATTGGAAACGCCACCGATGCATTAGTCGGCACGACTACAGTTGGCGATGATTTTGACCAAATGAACTTTCCTGCATCAGTCAGGACCAGTGTATAGCTCGTGTTTGTTTTGATTTCAGCAGATGACTGTGTCGCCATTGATCCCACGGCACCGGCTGCACCAGTTGCTCCTGCTGGGCCTGCTGGGCCTGCTGGGCCTGTTGCTCCTTGTGCTCCAATAACTAAGGTTGTCTCCTTGGCACCTTTACAACTGCCCGAGGCTGAGTAACGCATGGCTCCATCTTTTTTTGCAACACAAGCAGTCACACTGCTAGGGGCTGCAGACACTGCATAAATACCACCAGCAACTAGGGCGACAACTCCCGAGACGAGCGCTGGAAGACCAATTTTGCCAAGTCGCACAAACAACTTTGAAGATTTATCGGACATACGTCTCCTTAAATTCGTTAATCAAATTTTAACAGGCTTTCCAGTAGCAGAGGTGGATTTGGTGCTGTGGGGAATACGAGTAACAGTTACAACTCCACTATGCAAATACACCATTTGGGGTAGCGAAGAGCCATACCAATATGGGGGTGATAACCAGCCCAGGCAATAACGAACCAAGACGAATCTTTTTGATCTCAAGCAAATTCAATCCAATTGCGATTACAGCCAAGCCCCCTACTGCGAAAAGCTCTAACCGCATTCGCTCGGTCAGCAATGCATCAAGGCTGGTGCCGAAAAGAGTGAGTGATCCTTGGACAACGAAAACACTTGCGGCACTAAATATGGCGCCGACGCCATATAGCGCCGAAAAGATGATCATCATGAAACCATCCAAGGTTCCCTTAATTATGTACAACTGGGGCGTTTTTCCGCTGGCATCTTCGATCGCACCAAGAATTGTTAATGGGCCGACACAGAATAAGAGTGTCGCGGTAACAAACCCGGTCACAAATTTGCTTTCGTTGTCTGGCTTCGAGAATCTTCGCCGCAAAATCTCACCAAGGCCTGAGAGTCGATCTTCAATGCGCAGTAACTCACCGATAATTCCTCCGAGCACCATGCCAATCAACGGAAACACCATGTTGTTGGTGTTCATCACATCACGAAGCCCAATTGCAATAGTCACTAAACCAATCACTTGAACGATGATTACGCGAATTCTGTCTGGAATTCGGTCACCGATAAATAGTCCAAGGCCACCACCGGCAAGCACTGTTGCCGTGTTGATAAAAGTTCCTAACCCTCGCATTTTGTGCCGCTCAATTAACTGGTGTTGGAGGCGTTTGATTATTGGCAATTGCCACGGTATTTGTCGCGGCCAAGGTTGCCATAGCCGCACGCGTCTCTGCTGTGGCCGAGCCCAGATGCGGAATCAGAACAACATTCTCTAAATTTAATAACCCAGCATTTACTTGTGGTTCAAACTCAAAAACGTCAAGTCCCGCACCAGCAATTTCTGATGAAACCAAAGCGTCAACAAGCTCTTGTTCATTGACTATCGGACCACGGGCAGTGTTAATCAAGAAAGCAGTCTTCTTCATTTTCTTGAACTGCGCTGCTCCAATCAAATGATGAGTCGATTCATTTGACGGGCAATGAATTGAAACTATGTCGCTCGTGGCTAACAATTCATCTAGCGAAAGATATTTGGCGTCAAGTTCAAGAGCAGTTTCTTCGGCGATCTTCGAACGAGAAAAATATGCAACAGACATTCCAAAGGCCTTTGCTCGTCGCGCCGTGGCTATGCCGATTGCCCCCATGCCAACGATTCCGATTTGACGATTTTGAATTCCTGCACCGAGCATGTAGTGCATCCCCCACTGCCAATCACTTTTTGCTCGAATCACGCGCTCGCCCTCACCAAGTCTGCGAGTCACCATCAGCACCAAAGCAAAAGCAATATCGGCAGTCGCATCGGTCAGCACACCTGGCGTGTTGGTCACACGAACATTTCGCGTGGTACATGCCGCAACATCAATATTGTTATACCCAACAGCCACATTGCACACCGCCTTGAGTTGCGCACCGGCTGCGTCTAATAATTCGCTGTCAACTCTTTCAGTCAATAATGTGATCAATATCTCGGCGCCTTTTACTGCCTCAAGTAACGCTGGCCGAGAAATCGGTTGATCTGCATCCCAAGCAATTGGCGTGATCCCAGCATCTTTCAAGGCCTTCAAGCCAGCTGACGGAATTTTGCCGGTTACGACAACCTTCAAATTCATTTCGAATTGACCCAATCTGCCAAGCGACCAAGGCCTTTTTCGATTTGCGGATTATTTATGCCGCTGTATGCAAGTCGAATGTAGTTGCCACGCTCATCGCTAAGCG
>CAMCZA010000027.1 GCA_945885515.1 Ferrithrix thermotolerans DSM 19514
AGCGTCGTTGCAAGTTTCTCGGCGCCACGCAATGTCGTCAGTCCATCCAACTTCCATTGCTCGTGATCATCTGGAATTGCGTCTAATGAGATGTATCGCGCAAGCACGGTTGATGCACTTTTTGCGCCCCAACCCGGCAAACCAGGGAACCCGTCTGCAGTATCTCCGACAAGCGCCAAATAATCGGCAATTGATTCGGGGCCAACTCCGAACTTGGTGCGAACAGCGTTCTCGTCAAGCACGATATTATTTCGCCGATCGACTTGCACCACGCGTCGACCGCTGACGCACTGGCCTAAATCTTTGTCGGGGGTCAATATTCGCACTTGGTGTACACGGCGATCTTCACACGCCACAGCAACGCCTGAAGCAAGTGCGTCATCTGCTTCGTATTTTTCCATTGCCCACACCGTCACCCCAAGTGCGCGCAATGCATCCTCGACTATTGGTATCTGCTCCAACAAAACTGGCTCCATACCTTCACTAGTTTTGTATCCGCTATAAAGTTCGTTGCGAAAACTTTCAATCACATGATCTGTCGCTACCGCAATGTGAGTCGCACCCTCAACAAGTAGTTGCAAAGTTGACGACAAGATTCCGATTGTTGCAGCAAACGGTGGTGGCTGTTTATCGCGAACCGCCGACCCATAGTGCTGTCGATACATTTCATATGTGCCATCAATTAGGTGAACTTGCATCTCACCAACTTAGGCGACTAGTTGAGAAACAATCTTGGTAACGCATCGCCTGCAAAAATACAGATAAATGTTCCAAATGCCAAATATGGACCGAACGCGAACCGGCGTTTTAACGACCCGCGCCCAACTGCAATCAAAACGACGCCAACCAAACCGGCGCTGCTACAAGCAATAAATATCCCCAAAATTGCCTCGTTGTAGCCAAGAAAACCTAAATAGAGACCCAACACAGGAACGAGTCGCACATCGCCCTTGCCAAGTCCGGTTGGTGCAACTTTGCTGATTACAAAAAACAAACACCAACTAGTAGTAGCACAAATCACTGCAGAAATTAATTGGCTGTTTTCTTCAACTCGAATTGCGTTGATCGCCAAGAAAATAAAACCAACCATTCCAGTTAGATGCGTGATGCTTCGCACAAGCCTGTGCGTTAACACGTCAACTGTTGTTTGAAGAATTAGCCCAGCGCACAATGCCGAATAGGCAATTCGCAAATCCCAAGAAACAAATCGTTGACAAACAAAAAGTGCGAATAGCGCACCGAGGGCGACACCGGTAACAAGAAATTTAATTCGCGAGACGATTATCTGCGAATTAATTTCAGAAATTAATTTTTCTGCGATTACGCCTATCAGCGCACCAATTAAAGCACCGACGAAAATCGTCAGCACAAAGATCACGGCTTGGGTTTTACTCCTGCACTAACTCAATTAGCGTGCCGAAACTGCCCTTCGGATGAACAAACGCAACTGTCGTCCCGCGTGAACCTTTGCGCGGTGCCTTGTCGATTGGTGTTGCGCCCGCATCAATCATTGATTGCAATGCTTGCGCGCAGTTTGCAACTCGATACCCGACATGATGCAGACCTTCGCCCCGCTTTTCAAGCGATTTGGCAACTGGCGAGTCTGGGCGAGTCGGTGTCAACAACTGCACATAACTTTGTGCGACATTCAACAGTGCTTCTTCAACACCGTCTTGCTCAACAATTTCACGATGGGCAACCGTTGCACCAAATGCCCGCTTGTAATAGTCAATCGCTGCATCTAAGTCTCTTACGGCAATTGCCACATGATCAATTTCTGTTAACAGCATTTCAGTTGAATCGCTCATCGCAGATTATTTAGCTCGTCTAAAAATTGTAAGTTTATCTTCACCAATTTTTGCACGAAGATCATGGTCTGTAATCCCAAGTCCTTCTTGCGGAGAAAGACAAAGCACACCAAGTTTGCCCTCATGTAAATTGTGATGAACTTGATATGCGGCATCACCAGTTTCGTCAAGGGTAAAAACCTGCGACATCACAGGGTGAATCATCCCTTTGCTCATTAGACGATTTGCTTCCCACGATTCACGGTAGTTAGCAAAGTGCGAACCAACAAGGCGTTTGAGGCGCATCCAAAAATGGCGATTGTCAAACTCCAACATGAAACCACTTGTTGCCGCACATGTGACTACGGTGCCGCCACGCTTCACGACATACATCGACGCACCAAAGGTTGATCGACCTGGATGTTCAAAAACAATGTCCGGGTCTTCGCCGACAAGTGAGCGAATATCTTTACCGAGACGGCGCCACTCACTTTCGTTGTGAGTATTGTCATCGTTCCAAAATTTGTAGTTAGCGGTCTTGCGATCAATCACCGCGGTGCATCCCATTTCGTGAAGAATCTTCGCCTTCTCTGGTGAACTCACAACCCCAACCGGAATTCCACCACCGTTGAGAACATACTGCACTGCATACGCGCCAATTCCACCTGTCGCACCCCAAATCAAAACGACATCACCTTGTTTCATTGCTGCACCATTTTTTGAAACCAGCATTCGATAACTCGTGCTACTGCACAAAGCATTTACCGCCGATTCTTCCCACGATAAATGTTTTGGCTTGGGCATGAGTTGATTGGCTTTAAGAACTGCGAGTTCAGCGAGTCCACCAAAGTTTGTCTCGTATCCCCAAATGCGTTGATTAGTTGCCATCATCGAGTCGTCGTGCGCCGAAGGATCTTGATCATCCAGATGATTGCAATGAGCCGTGATCTTGTCACCGGGTTTCCAGTTACGCACTGCGGTGCCGACGCGCAAAACAACACCTGACGCATCGCTACCCATAACTTGATAATCCAAATCATGTCTCTTTGCCCAATCACTCTCGCGCGCAAGTCTTGCAAGTGCTCCAAAGGTGCTGATTGGCTCGAAGATGCTCGTCCATACTGTGTTGAAATTAATACTGCTCGCCATCACTGCGACCAAACATTCGTCAGGTGCAAGTTCTGGTGTTGGAACTTGACCGATATGAACAGATTTTCTTGGGTCTTTGTCTTTCGATGCAACACCTGCGAATATCGCTTCTTCGCTTTTTAAAATGTAGGCCGCACGATATGTAGCGGGAACTTCTAGTTTGGCAAAGGTTTCAGAATCAGCGTCAGCCAATATTGCTTTAAGGATTTCTTTCATCTATTTAGATTACTTAATCAAACAGGCAAAATATAAAGCCGGCTAATTAATCTGCCGGAATGAATACTGAATCAATAACAAAAGTCAGCCGCAAAGGCTCTACTCTTAACTATCGCTTTACTAAGGAGTCGCCATGGCTGGTTCATACATAGTCGCAGGAGCAAGAACACCAATCGGAAAAATGAGCGGAGCGTTGGCTTCGTTCAGTGCTGCAGATCTCGGGGGTCTGGCAATCGCTGAGGCTCTGCGTCGTGCGGGAGTTGCACCGCATGAAGTCGAACATGTGATCATGGGTCAAGTTCTAACCGCTGGTCAAGGTCAAGTACCTTCCCGACAGGCAGCGGCCAAAGCCGGCATTCCGATGAATGTGCCAAGCATCAACATCAACAAAGTTTGTTTGTCCGGACTGAATTCGATTTATCTCGCCGATCAAATGATTTCAAACGGTGATGCCGACATTGTCATTGCCGGCGGAATGGAGAGCATGACTAATGCTCCGTATCTTGCGATGGGTGCTCGCAGTGGATTTCGATTTGGTGATGTGCAACTACTTGATGCAATTCAACGCGATGGTTTGTGGTGTGCCTTTGATGCTTGCCTGATGGGTCTTGGCACAGAGCGATACGCAGCCGGCAACATCAGTCGCGATGCGCAAGATGACTTGGCAATGAAGAGCAATTTGCGTGCAGCCGCCGCAATTGCGGCCGGCAGACTCGCAGAAGAAATTGTTTCAATCTCAATTCCACAACGCAAGGGTGACCCGCTAATAATAGATACCGACGAAGGTGTTCGCGCATCAACGACAATGGAGTCACTTGCAACTCTGAAGCCAGCGTTTGACAAAACCGGCACCGTTACCGCGGGCAATGCGAGTCAAATCAGTGATGCAGGCTCAGCGATCGTAATGATGTCAAAGCGGGCCGCCGAAAAGCGTGGCGTCAAACCTCTCGGAGAATTTGTCAGTTATGGAATGGTTGCCGGTCCAGACAACGCATCGTTGTTGCATCAACCAAGTCGCAGTATTCAAAAAGCACTTGAGCGCGCAGGTAAAAAAGTTTCTGATGTTGATTTATTCGAAATCAACGAAGCATTCGCTGCAGTTGGCATTGCATCGATGCGCGAACTTGGTATCTCGGACGAAATTGTAAATGTCAACGGTGGAGCAATAGCGCTTGGTCATCCAATCGGGATGAGTGGCAATCGCTTGGCATTGACCCTGCTACACGAGTTGCGTCGACGCGGTGGTGGCCTCGGTGCTGCTGCATTATGCGGCGGCGGCGGTCAAGGCGATGCGCTGATTGTCCGCGCAAGCTAATTAATTAACGAGCTAACTAACGAGCTAACTAACGAGCTAACTAGCCCGTAACTTCGCGGCGACCTTCAAGCGCGCGCCCGAGCGTGAGCTCATCGGCGTACTCTAAATCTCCACCAACTGGTAACCCACTGGCAATTCGTGTCACCTTGACGCCGAGAGGTTTCAAAATTCGTGCTAAATACATTGATGTCACGTCGCCTTCAGTGTTTGGGTTCAAACACAAAATAATTTCAGCAACTTTTTCTGGTTCAATCCGCGTAAGAAGTTCACGAATTTTTAATTGCTCTGGGCCAACACCATCAAGTGGATTGATTGCGCCGAGCAAAACATGATAACGCCCGCGAAATTCTCCGGTCTTTTCGATTGCCACGACATCTCGCGACTCTTCAACGACACAAATTGTTGTCGAGTCGCGTCGATCATCACTACAGAAATGACAAAGTGACGTTTCGGCAAAGTTCGAACATCGCTCACAAAACCGCACCGTTGCTTTCGCCTGAGAGATCGCAGAAGAAAGTTGCTCAACATCACGCTCATCGCTCTTAATCAAATGAAAGGCGATTCGCTGTGCCGACTTTGGGCCAATACCTGGCAGTCTGGATAACGCATCAATCAATGCCTGCATCGGTTGGGTATAAGCGGAAGCCACGCCTGACTACTTTTTATCGTCGATTATTTGTGATCCAGGGAAGGCTTTCGCTAAATCATCTATCGGTCGTGAATGAGTGCCTTTTTGTACCTTAGTTGTTTCGGCAAGATCAATAGGCTCTTCAATTTCTTCATTGCTGAACTCAGACGAACTTTGTTTTGAATTACGATTGCGCTTTGCCTCACCAACAACGAAACTGATTTGAACTTGTTTGCCGGCAATTGTTTTGAGTGATGACATCAGCGCTTCTAGATGTTCACTTGACTTGGTGATATGAATCTCACTGGGGGCACTGAGTGTGATCAAGCCCTGTTTGCAATCCACAAGATTGACGGCACTAAACAAAGCGCGAACCATTGGCTTCTGGGCAGAAACCACCTCAGGCCATCTGCGCTTAATTTCATCGTCATCCAAAACTCCTGAAGTACTCGCCGCAACATTTGATGTGCTCTCGCTCTTCGCATTTTTATCGGCCGCCTTATCGCCAGAAACTGCAGCACTCGGCGCGACAGCACTCGGCGTTGCGACAACTGGAGTTGTGACAAGCGGTGTTGCCCTACTGCCAATTTTTGCCCGACCAGTATCTGGATCTACGATCACCGGGCGCGTTATCGGCCCAGTCGGATCGCGATTAGCAATCACTCCCGATTCTAATTTTTCAATTCTTGCCATCAATGCAGATACATCGGTACTCGAATTTTGTCGTGTGAGTTTTACCAAAGAAACTTCAAGCAAAAGTCGTGCATCGGGTGCATGGCGAATTTCAATAAGTACCTCGCCGAGAACTTCAATCGCCCGCACAACACTGCTCGCTCCCATTCTTCGCGCTTGATCATTAACGATCTCTGCTCGTTGCTCAGGTAGTTGAACAAGCTCAGGGGCCATCAATGACAAAAACAAATCGCGCAGGTGACGGATTATGTCTTCTGTAAGTGCTCGTGGGTCAGCACCAAATTGCACCGACGCTCCGACCGCGGCAAGCGCACGACCAGGATCATGATCAATAAACGCTTCAATGAATTCGTCCAAAGAAATCTGAACTTCCAATTCGCCACCAGAAGCAACCGCAAGTTCAAGTGCAGAAAGAGTGTCGCGCACAGAACCGCCACCAAGTTGTACGACACGATCAATCGCTTCTGGGCTTATGACAAGTTTCGCATCGGCAACAACCCAATTCACATGATCTTTTAATTCTTGCATCGGCAAGAGATGAAATTGCAAATGTTGGGTGCGGCTTCGAATTGTCTCGCTAACTTTTTGTGGATCGGTAGTTGCCAGAACAAAAACAACATGCTCTGGCGGTTCTTCGAGCGTTTTCAAGAGCGCAGCCTCTGCAGGTTTCGAAAGCATGTGAACTTCGTCGAGAATAAAAACCCGATGTCTTCCCGGGTTGCCGAGTGCAGCACGCTCAATTAAATCCCGCATGTTGTCAACACCATTGTTGCTCGCAGCATCTAGTTCAAGTACGTCATAACTTGAGCCGACATCAATCGAAACACATGAGTTACATTTTCCACATGGTTCGCCGTCTTTTAACTTCTCGCAGTTCAAAACCTTTGCCAAAATTCTCGCGGTAGATGTCTTGCCAGTTCCGCGAGGACCAGAGAACAAATACGCTTGACCTTCACGATTATTGATCACCGCATTGCGCAGTGCTCGCACCACATGGTCTTGACCCTTCAACTCATCAAAGCGTCTCGGGCGATATCGACGGTATAAAGACTGGGTTGCCATTTCGTAGCGAGCCTATCTATGGGGTGGTTGATGCATGAACAGGGGCTCAAATTAGTAATCTAGATACAGTTCTTATAGATGTCACTGACCGTTTTAACCGTATTGACCTGATCGTTAGGCATGGCTAGAAATTTGATCAACTCTTCCGCTCGCAATCGGCTTTTCGCTCTTATTTTTGCGGCGATATGCATGGTTGCTGGTTTTGGCACCACTAACGCTGGGGCGACGACCAAGCCGACATCTATCCCTGGGTCAAACGTCTTGACCTCTTCTAACCCTGCGGCAAATCAAGTTGTCTCGGGGTCGATTACCCAATTGCAGCTCGTATTCAGAGATCCACTGGCATCAGCCGATACCGCCTCACAAATGGGATTATCACTTGCGTGCAGTGGAAATGTTGTGGGTCTTGGAGTGCCACAACTCGGCAACGACTTGAAAACTGTTTCGGCTGCCCTGACCCAGATTCCACCGGCTGGACAATGTGTCGTCAGTTGGTCACTGCCACCGCCCGATAACAGCACCGGTTCGTTTACTTTCACTTCAAATGTTGAAACCCAATCAACACTCGCCACCGTTGATGGTGTACCGATCACAGTCAACACCGTGGCTGTTCCGTTAATCGGTGAAACAATCGATCAACAAGTATCTCGGCCGCGCGTCGGTGGAATAATCGGATTACTAAGAGTTCTTGAATATCTATTGATGGCATCAATATTTGGTGGGCTTGCACTTGTGATTACGGTGTGGCCTGAAGGGCCGTCGTATGTTGCGATGGTTCGTCACATGAGATTTTCTTGGATCGCATGTGTCACCACAATTTATTTAATTCTCACACTAACCACGATGCAAGAAACGTCTAAAAGTTTTACCGCGTCATTGAATCCATTTACATGGTTAGGTTCACTGACCTCTGGAAGTGGAATTGTCTTAATTCTTCGTTTCGCTCTCGTTGTTTCGTGCGGTTGGGTTGCTCTATATCCGGGCCGCGTTAACGACCCGGCAACACAGTTTTCTGCCTTGGCTTTGCTGGTCACAATGATTTCCACACTCGGGTTCAGTCGGCTCGGACAAGATGTTGCAATTTTTTCGTATGTGCTCGGAGCAGTGCATGCACTTGCGGTGGCTTATTGGGTTGGCGGCTTGATCCTGCTTTTTCGCGTGATCCTCATCGGGCCAGGAGAAGAAGATCTTGTGAGTGCCGTTTATGCATTTTCAAAACACACGGTTCTCGCCTTTGGTGTAACAATGTTCACCGGACTACTACAAATTTATTTGCTTGATAGTTCATCGATTCTCACGAGTGGACATGGGCGACTCGGCGTTCTAAAAATTGCGGCGACGATCACCATGCTAATTATCACTATCGGTTTTAAAAATTTTGTTCAACAACGATTCGCCGAAGCTACAGAACTATCTGGTCGCATAGCCGCGCGGCTTCGTCGCGCAATTTCGTTTGAACTTGGTTTTGCGGTTTTTGCATTGATGATCACTTCTTGGATGGTTGCCACTCAACCACCAAAAGCCGTCGCACAAGTCAGTGCGCCGTCGGCGACTTATGCTTTCCGTGAAGAGTTAAAAAATGAGAGATTCCATGTTGTCATTTCTTTGACTCCGGGGCTCACTGGCATCAACGCAATGCGAATTGAATTAATCGAACCTCGACGAATAAATAATTTTGCAGTCAAATTAATACCCCAAGCAGTCGGCTATAGCGGAATCCAAATCAATGTTCCAATCACACAACGCGGCGCCGCAATTATCGCTGGTGACGGCACGCTATTACTCAACACTCCAGGCATCTGGAATATTTCAATCTCCGGCACAACTACCACCGGCGATCTCACGCCACTCTCTACAACTATCGCGATCACTCAAGCATCAGAAGCAACAACCGTCACGACATTGCCAGGTACTGCAATAATTCCAAGTGCAACATCGCTACCCACGGTGATCACCGTGCCGACAGCAGTGCCAACAACAGCCACAGTGCCGGTCGTAATCTCGGTGCCCACAACCATTGGCGGTTGAAATATAAAAATAACTGTTCAGCGACTCACTCGTCGGGGAGTATCGTTTATCTAATGGTCGGCAACTCAATGGATGACAAACTTGCCGACCTTAAGGCTCGCAAACTTGCGGCATTCTCTGCCGGCTCGGAGCGTTCAATCGAACGCCAACACGAAAAGGGCAAGTTGCTTGCGCGTGAGCGAATTGATCTTCTGCTTGACGAAGGAAGTTTTCACGAACTTGATCTGCTCGCACGACATCGTGCGCAGGCCGCCGGTCTAGAAGAGCATCCATATACCGATGGTGTAATCACTGGCTGGGGCACGATTGACGGGCGCAAAATTTTCGTTTTCAGCCAGGACTTCACGGTTTTTGGCGGTGCGCTCGGTGAAGTTTTCGCCGAGAAAATTCACAAGTTGATGGATCTTGCGCTTAAAGTCGGCGCACCGCTAATCGGTCTGAACGACGGTGCTGGTGCGCGCATCCAAGAGGGTGTCGTCTCGCTCGCAAGTTACGGTGGAATTTTTCATCGCAATGTTCAGTCATCTGGTGTCATTCCACAAATCAGTGTCGTCCTTGGGCCATGTGCCGGTGGAGCGGTCTATTCGCCGGCGATGACTGACTTTATTTTTATGGTCCGCGAAACAAGCCACATGTTCATCACCGGACCAGATGTTGTCAAGACGGTTACAGGCGAAGATGTGACACTCGAAGAGCTTGGTGGCGCAATGAGTCATGCTTCTAAGAGTGGTGTTGCAACTTTCGTTTCGACTGATGAGAAAGCCTGCCTTGAAGATGTTCGCTATCTATTGAGCTTCTTGCCGCAGAACAATATGGCCGATGCTCCTGCTATCGCGCCAACAGATGACCCACTTCGCCAGTGCGAGTCTTTGCGCACGATTTTGCCTGAGTCGGCGAACCAACCATACGACATGAAAAAAGTGATTTCAGAAGTTGTTGATGATGGTGAGTTTTTTGAATACTTTCCACATTGGGCTAAAAGTATCGTCTGTGGATTCTCACGCCTCGACGGTAAGACCGTTGGCATCGTCGGCAACCAGCCGATGATTCTCGCGGGCGTACTTGATATCGAGTCAAGCGAAAAAGCGGCACGATTCGTGCGCACATGTGACGCGTTCAATATTCCGTTGATTACTTTTGTTGATGTGCCTGGTTTCTTGCCGGGTGTAGATCAAGAATACGGTGGCATCATTCGCCACGGCGCAAAACTGCTCTACGCGTATTGCGAAGCAACCGTGCCGCGTATTCAGGTGATCACCCGTAAAGCATACGGTGGCGCATATGTCGTGATGAATTCAAAATCAATTGGTGCAGACCTTGCATATGCATGGCCCACTGCCGAACTTGCTGTGATGGGGCCACAAGGCGCAGTTGAAATTGTTTACCGTCGCGAACTTCAACAAGCAGCAAACCCTGCCGAGCGCCGTAAAGAACTTGTGGCTGAATACGCGGGTAAATATGCAAATCCATATGCGGCCGCAGAGCGCGGATACATCGACGACGTTATTGACCCGGCAGAGACTCGCAGCAAGTTGATTGCCGGCTTAAAAATGTTGAAATCAAAACGCGAAGATCTGCCGCGCCGCAAACACGGCAACATGCCACTCTAAAAATGCAAAATTCAGTTTCGCCATCGCCGTCTGCAGACGAAGCAGTTGCGATTAGCACGGCACTCGACTTGCTGTGGCCAAAACCCCAACCAATTTCAGAAGTTACGGTGCAAACATCTTGGCGATTTAGCGGTCGCCCATGGACTAATTCGGCAATTACTCGTCGCAGTCGACCAAATTAATTAATATTAAAAATGTCGGCGCCGCTAAAAGATTTGCGGGTCATTGATCTTTCGACAGTTTTAGCTGGCCCAAACTGTGCGAGGTATTTTGCTGATTTTGGCGCCGATGTAATCAAGATCGAGAAGCCTGGCGAGGGCGACAGTTTGCGTGGCATGGCATGGAAGGATCCCCGAGATGGAACAGGCCTGTGGTGGAAGTTGGTCAACCGCAACAAAAGAAATATCGCACTTGATTTGAAACTTGATGCAGACCGAGAAATATTTCTAAAACTAATTGATCATGCAAATGTTTTAGTTGAAAACTTTCGACCAGGCACTCTTGAGCGACTTGGTATCGGGCCTGATGTTTTATTGAAACGCAACAACAAACTAGTAATAACTCGTGTTACAGGTTTCGGACAAACAGGCCCTTACAAAGATCGACCAGGGTTCGCGTCAATCGCTGAATCAATGTCAGGGCTGGCTGCAATCAGCGGCGAACCAGACGGTCCACCAATGTTGCCGCCGATTGCATTGACCGACGAACTCACCGGCGTTGTCGCCGCATTTGCGACAATGGTCGCACTTCATAGCAAAGTCGGACAAGTTGTTGATGTCAACTTGCTTGAAACAATGTTTCAAATGATGGGACCGTTAATTTCGGTTTTCAAACTCACCGGCGAACAGCAGCCGCGGCTTGGTTCACAGTTGCCTTACACAGTTCCGCGAGGCGTTTATCAATGCAACGATGGAAAATGGGTTGGAGTATCGGCAAGTTCAGACACAGTTGCCGCGCGAGTTATTGAAGTCTTAGGCTGCGCTGGCGATCAGCGCTTTCTCACTTTTGCAGGGCGTGTTGCCAACCGTGAAGAACTACACAAGTTAATGGTTAATTTCTGTTCAAACCGAGACAGCGAAAGAGTTTTGAAAATTTTCACTGATGCGCAGGCAGCGATTGGTCCAGTATTGACCATGGCCGAAATTGCGGTTGATCCACATTTTGCTGCTCGTCAAGCCATCGCGATAGTCGGTGCCACACCAATGCAAGGTTTGTTCGCCTCATTGTCTATGACCCCAGGTGAACTACGGTGGGAAGGTCGCGCACTTGATGCTGACGGCGCTGAGATTCGAAAAAATTTCTGGGGCTCTAGTTACTAGAAAGTACGGTCAGTAAATGAAAGCTTGGTCACGAGGCGCAAAAGTTCTTGCACTCACATCAGTTGGTGTGATGCTGGTTTCGCTGGACATCAGCATTGTCAATGTTGCGTTTGGTGCGTTTGTCGCTGAGTGGCCCGAGAGTCGGCGTACTTTGACTTGGGTTTTTTCTGCGTACAACATTGCCTACGCAGCAGGTTTGCTAACTGCCGGTCGATTAGCCGACGCTTACGGTCGCAAGCGTGCGTTTCTTGGTGGCTTAATGATTTTTATGCTCGGCTCAATTCTTTGTGCTGCCTCTCCAACCGCGCTCTTCATGGTTGTCGCGAGAATAATTCAGGCGATCGGTGGAGCAATCCTCACACCTGCATCACTGGCACTCGTGTTGCCCGAGTTCGCGGTTGAAAAACGCTCAGCGGCAATCGGCGTCTGGGGTGCTGTTGGCGGACTGTCAGCAGCCAGTGGTCCGATGATCGGTGGAGTTTTGGTTGACAACTTCGGATGGCACTCGGTGTTTCTAATCAATGTGCCGATTTGCTTGGTGGCACTTTTTGTCGGATTGAGGTTGCTTCGTGAATCACGCGACGAAACAGCACCGCGCACGGTTGACTATCTCGGTGCACTACTTGTGGTATTTGGTGTCGGACTACTCACATTGATGATCGTGCAAAGCGACGAGTGGGGTTGGATTTCTAATCGCTCGTCTATTATTTTCGCGGCGTCATTTATTTTGCTTGCTACTTTTGTAATCCGTTGCAACCGTGTCGCTCACCCGGTTCTCGACTTGCGATTATTTAAATTACCGTTCGTTACAGCGTCAGCAATTAGTGGCTTGGTTTTTAGAATGGGATTCTTCTCAATGATTTTTATCAACACACAGTGGCTACAAACCGTCTGGAATTACAGCCCATCACTTTCTGGTTTGGCCGGGGCACCAGGCCCGCTCGCCGCAGCAATCGTTGCTGCTCCTGCAGGCAAACTCGGCAACCGAATTGGCCACGGCAAAGTAGTCGGATCTGGCGCGTTAATCATGAGCATCGGAATTTTGTGGATGAATATTCAAATCACACCCGAGATTCATTACTGGGATATGTTTTTCCCACTGATGATTTTTATCGGTATCGGTGTGGGTTTGTGTATTTCGACACTCACAAGTTCGGCGACAGCATATTTGCCGCAACCAAGATTGGCAATGGGATCTGCGCTGAGCAATACTTCCGGGCAAATAGGTGCGGCACTTGGTGTCGCGTTAGTTAGTTCGATGCTTGTTGCTGCAACAAAAACCGACGATCCAATATCTGGTTTTCATAATGCTTGGTTTTTAATGTCTGGCGTAATTTTGCTCTCAGGAATCACGATGATAACTCTGTACCGCAAACCAACCGCCAAACAGCTCGCTGACGCCAGCGCCTAACGCGCCACGCCGACGGGGCAAGTTACGCCTGTTCCACCGATGCCGCAATACCCACTTGGGTTCTTGGCCAAATATTGCTGGTGATATTCCTCAGCATAAAAAAACTCAGGTGATGTCTTGATTTCAGTGGTGATTTTGCCAAAGCCGGCCTCGGTCAATCGTTTCTGAAAAATGTCACGCGTCGAGAGCGCGAGCGCTTGTTGGTCGTCGTTCGTCAAATAAATTGCACTGCGATATTGCGTGCCAATGTCATTACCTTGACGCATGCCTTGAGTCGGGTCATGCGACTCCCAAAAAACTTGCAACAACTTTTCGTACGAGATTTTTGCTGGGTCAAAAACTACGAGTACAACTTCAGCATGCATCGTGTCGCCATTGCACACCTCGCGATAACTCGGATCTTGCGTCGCGCCACCGCTGTAGCCAACTGCAGTCGAGTAAACACCGTCTAGCTGCCAGAACTTGCGCTCAGCGCCCCAAAAACATCCCAATCCAAAAACCGCCGTCTGCAAAGATTCTGGCCACGGTGCGACGAATGAATTACCAAGGATAAAGTGCGAAGTGCTCATTGTGTAAGGCTATTGGATAATTATGTCGGCATTTCAACTTGAACCAAGGCTTTTTAACGCTTCCGACTTTGACGCTGCGCTCACACTCAACAACCTGAATATTCCAGCAGTGGGCCAACTAGACCGCGCGCAACTTGAGTTCTTGCTTGAGCATTCGCTGTATGCATTTGCGATTGGCGAACAACAGTTGCATGCTTTTTGTATCACCTTTGCGCCAGGTGCGCCGTACACGAGCGTCAACTATCAATGGTTTTCAAAAAAATATATTGATTTTGTTTATCTAGATCGAATCGTTGTCAGCGAGAACATGCGCAACCAAAAACTTGGCGAAAAACTTTATTTGGCCGTTGAACAGCGAATGATTCGAGACCGCTGTGCGCCGATTCTTACTTGCGAAGTCAACTTGAACCCGCCAAATCAAGGCTCAATTAGATTTCATAACCGCATTGGGTTTCATGAAGTTGGACAACAAGAATCTAAACCAGGGCTCACGGTTAGCCTGCTGTCGAAACAAATTTCATGACCATAAACCTCGCTAAAAAAATCCAACCTTCGGCAGGTCTTATTTGGGGTATTTTCTGTTTACTGGCGATCTTTAAATTTGCTTCAATTTCTAATGATCGCACATTTCAATATGACGAATGGAACTTCGTCATGAATCGTTGGCAGTTCAATCCAGACACTTTTTTACAGCCACACAACTCGCATCTTTCGCTCATTCCCGCGACAATCTATTGGGCACTTTTTCACATCGTCGGGTTAAGCCACTATGGCGTGTACCAAATGGTCGGCTACCTCTCACACATCTTGGTTGTATCAGTGTTTGTAGTTCTCGTAAAAACTCGTATTGGCAATACGTCTGCAATCGCCTTCGGAACTGCAATATTATTTTTGGGCGCCGGTGCCGAGAACATCCTGTGGCCATTTCAGATCGGAGTCATGTCAAGTCTTGCGGGCTATTTATTAGCAATTTATTTTCTTGAAAGCACCATAAATAAAAATCAACTTTTGGCAATGCTTGCTTTAATATTTTCACTCGGTAGTGCTGGCCTAGGTGTCGCCGCATTAGCCGCAGTAGCAACAGAAATAGTTATCTCCAAACGAACTAGTAAGTCATGGTGGGTCGTGGTTGCACCAACTGCCCTATGGCTAATTTGGTATTCGCAATACGGAGTGAGCGATCTGAAAACAGAAAATTTCAGTGTCGCTTTGCGCTATGTCAACGAATCTTTCGCTAGTACTTTAAGTGAAATCTTTGGGCTCTCAATTGGCTGGGGATTTATTTTTGAAATATCATTTGTTTCAACAATTATTTATTTTACTTTTTTCAAAAAAATAGTCACGCCGAGATTAGTCGGGTTACTTGCGATGTTGTTCATTAATTGGTTCTTAACCGCCCTATCCAGGGCCCAAAATTGGGCGCCGCAATCATCTAGGTATTTGTACTTATCAATACCAATAATATTTTTGATTTGCGTAGAACTTTCAAAAGGTTTGCCCCGACCACAACTGAATGTTGGCGTGGTTGTTATCTCTATGTGGTCAATCACTGCAGGGTGGACACACCTTGAATCGCACGCAAGTTGGCTCAGAGACCGGTCATCTGATGTCCGTGCCGAACTCAGTGTGCTTGAGTCACGCCGCCCTTTTGTTGATCGTAATTATCAACCCGACCCGATTCGAGCACCAGATATCATCGCCAACAAATATTTTGCGGCACTGCGCGAACTGAAGTCATCCCCTGCGCTTGATGTGGCCAAACTTCGCACCTCCTCTGCGGCAACTCGGATTGAAATTGATCGAGTTCTGCTTGAAACCGAGGTACTCGCCATCACTCAGCCCGAAAAGTCGTCATCTTTCTGCAAGGCAGGGGTCAGTGTGGCTGACTTTCTAACTCTTCCAGGCACGAGCACTGCAATTGCTTCACCCGACGGAGACATCGAGATTGGTTTCAGAAATTTTGGTGATACGCCAAGTTCAGAATTAAAGACTCTGATCCCCAGTGGATCTCGAGTAATAGTTACTATTTCGTCGTCGCTCAACCAAGATATGTGGATAGTTACTTCGCTGACACCAAATAAGCGCGTCTGTCTTGCACCTGATCTCAATTAAATTTTGCCCTCGTTAATCGCCATCTGAATCCATGGAATAACTTCGTCAAGCATTGTGTCTAAAGAAGTTGTGCATTCAAAGTTCAAAATAGTTTTTGTTTTTTCTACTGAGGGTACGCGGCGTTGCACATCGTATTCATAGGCCTCGTCACTGACATATCTAAAAGGTTTTGATGATTTATGAATTTTGTTCCAGATTATTTCCGCTAGTTGCAATACCGAAGTCGATTCTGCAGTTGAAATATTAAAATCTTCATTCAATGCTTTTGGGCTCTCCATGCAGGTGACTATCCCTTTGGCTAAATCTCCGCCATAGGTGTAGTGCCGAATCTGCTCGCCAGACCCAAGAATATGAAGCGGGTCTTGACCTTTTAAAATTTTCTGCACGAGGTCTGGCACAACATGACTCATCGCCAATGAGACATTGCCTGAAAGAACTTCTATTTCTCCAAGTGCCCGACCTTCGCCAACACCAACACAATTGAACGGTCGAATTATCGTAAACGGCAACTTGTATTGGTCAAATGCGGCCTGAGCGAAATATTCAACGGCCAGTTTTTGAAAACCATATGAGGACAGCGGTGGCGGAATCTTGCGTTGGTCACCTTCAACACTCGGCCAATGTTGCGAACTTTCAAAAACCATCGACGAACTCAAATAGGTGACTTTTTGTAACTTGCCCTGACGGTGGGCACGTATCGCCGCATCGCAGGTTGACGCCATGATCCGCTCATTTGTGGCCAACAAGTCGTATGCATATGCATGAAAATATGAAATACCACCGATAAGAGCTGCACCAGCAATTAGGTGATCGCAATCCATCAGCAACTTCGTCATTAGATCTACATCACACGCATCGCCCTCAACCAGTTTGTAGTTTGGGTTGCTGTCGTAACTTCTTGTGACTCGACCGTA
>CAMCZA010000028.1 GCA_945885515.1 Ferrithrix thermotolerans DSM 19514
CGAAAAGTTTCGTTGATTATTCAACCAAACAGCCAACCCGACATCTCGGGATGCACCTGACGTAAAAGATTTCACGTCGGAGAAATCCACGAGACCGTCGGGTGAAAACCCGGCGGTCTTTTTGTTTTTCCGGCGTGAAGCTATTCAAATAGCTAAACGAATAAAAACCCATAACCACACAATTAAAACATACGAAAGGAAAATATGACACTGTTAGAGACAAATTTCACCGAAAACGAAATGGGCGGAACCTTTAAATTCGCGATCGATGACAATCCACAATTCGTGTTGTCAGCAATGCGCTGCAATGACGGCAACGGAACACTGTCATATCTGTTCTTTTCAGAAGAATTCGTTGACATGGCACGAGCCAAAGCAATTTGTGCGAGATGCTCAAGTAAGGCTGATTGTCTTGCTGGGGCACTTGCTCGCAGCGAACCTTGGGGTGTGTGGGGCGGCGAATTAATTGAAGAAGGCCGTATTCGCACAACCAAGCGACCACGAGGTCGACCAGTTACAAAATCTTGCGCGGTGTTAACAATCACTGAAGTGCCTCTCCCCGGGCACTGGGTTGCTTGATTGCGCCATAACCAGCTGAGCTGGTGGGTTCGAAAGCAGTCGCTAGCCTGCTTTCGTGCCCGCCAGAACTCGTTTATCAGTCGCAATTGCAGGATTTGTAGTTTTATGTGCCACGATTTTATTTACCGTGCAGAGTTTCAACTCAGACGGCACTCAAATTTATGAATTATCGAACCAGATCGGTTTATCAAATAGCGAGATAGCCACCAACACAAACAACACTGGCAAGGCATTAGCCCAAGTTGATCTGAAATCTGTTGATGGCGCAACTGTTACAACTCAAACTTTTGTCGGCCAACCAGCGATTATCAATATTTGGTATTCGACTTGCGAGCCTTGTCGTCGTGAACTTCCTGTTCTGGCTCTTGGTGCCAAGGCGTACTCCGACAAAGTTCGATTTATCGGCATCAACATCAAGGATTCGGCGAAAATCGCCACCGATTTTGCACTTGAATATGGCGTTACTTTCGAAATTTTTCTTGACACGAACGGCAGTTTTATTCGGTCAAGTGGAATCACCACCGCCCCAGTCACTTTGGCGATCAACGACCAAGGGATCGTTATAAATCAATTTGCTGGAGAATTAAGTACCGACAAACTCAACTCACTCGTGGCAGAGTTATTGAAATGATTTTCGCGTTAGAAGGCAACTTTGCCTACTCGTTTTTATTAGGGATACTGGCGGCGGTGAACCCATGCGGCTTTGTTCTTTTGCCGACCTACCTTTTATTTTTTCTGGGGATGCGCGAAGAAACTGACCTCGGCACAAGTGAGCGCATTCGTCGGGCATTGGTCGTTAGTTCTGGTGTTTCAGTTGGATTTCTCGGGGTATTTCTTGTTATCGGGATCATTTCAAGATTGTTTACTCAATGGATTGAGCTCAACGCGAAGTATGCGTCGTTTTTAATCGGCGTCGCCTTGCTGATTGCCGGTTTACGAATGATCACGGGTTGGATACCAAAATTTGCGATGCCACAAATTGCTGGTGGTCAAAACAGAAATTTTCGCGCGATGACAATCTACGGAGTTGCGTATGCCGTCGCTTCAATCGGTTGCACGATAGGTTTTTTGACCACCGCAGTCTTCGGTTCAATCGCGGTAAATGGCTTCGTTTCAGGAGTAATCAGCATCGTGTTATACGGCCTAGGCATGGCGATGTTGGTGATGGCACTTACTGTGAGTCTGGCTTTCGCTAAAACTGGATTAATTACGATGATAAAAAGTCGAATGAGAATTGTTGAACGCTTCGGTGCAGTCCTCGTGACCTTCACTGGTTTCTATTTAATTTGGTATTGGTTTGCAGCGATCAGCGAAAGATCTTCAACCGTATTCGTTTCGAAAGTCGAGAATTACCAAACAAAAGTCGTGTCATGGATACAAAATCAGGGGGCGATACCACTTGCAATTCTGCTCTCGCTTGTCTTGGTTGTCGCAATTTCACTTGGAACTCGGAATCGAGAAAAAACCCAATGATGTTTGCCAAACTGCTTGCGCACCCAGAAGTTGAAGAAGTTGTCAAGCTCCGTGGCAAGTTTGGCTTCATGGCTTATCACGGCGGCGGACTTGAACATCTCACTGATGTCATTGCCCAACACGCGGCAGAGCAATCAAATTCTTCGTATTATGGGGTGCATCAACCACGCGGACTCAAGTGGCATGTGCCATCACACGAAATCTCGCCAGATTTTTCAACATCGCTACAAAACTTCATCAATCATGTCGACATTGTTGTAACGATTCACGGATTCGGTCGCGAAGGCTTTTTCACATCGCTGTTACTCGGTGGAAGAAATCGAAACTTGGCGGGGCACCTCAGCACGCACTTAAAACAGCATTTGCCGATGTATGAGATCTGTGACGATTTAGAGACAATTCCAAGTGATCTGCGCGGGTTGCACGATGACAACCCGGTGAATCTTCCGCGACTGGGTGGTGTGCAACTTGAACTTCCTCCACGAGTGCGGGGAGTCGGAAGATTTTGGAAAGACTGGGTCGGTGACGGTTTAACACCTCACACAGAATCGTTGATTACCGCGCTCGCCTCAAGTTCAATTGCCTGGCAAAATCAAAAATAATTACGGGGCTAGACGCTCAATACTCCACGGCGAACCGTGATCTTTACGGGTGTATAAAAACCGATCATGCAAACGACTTGGTCGTCCTTGCCAAAACTCAACCGATGTTGGCACGATGCACCATCCGCCCCAAGTATCTGGTCGCGTTACTGCTTTGTCGGCAAACTTTTCACGAAACTCAACAAGTCGTTGCTCTATGAAGCCACGGTCTGGGATCACCTGTGATTGTGGTGAAGCCCAAGCACCGATTTGGGATTCGCGCGGTCGAGATGCAAAATAATCATCACTCTCTTTGGCTGAAACTCTTTGCACCGTTCCGCGAAGTCTTACTTGGCGATGCAAGTCAAGCCATGCAAAAACTGCACTTGCAATTGGATTAGTAACCAGTTGCTGGCTTTTTGCACTGTCGTAATTCGTGTAAAAAACAAAGCCGTCCTGAGTCACACTGCGCGCCAACACAACACGCGAGTCAGGAGCCGAATGTTGATCAATCGTCGAAACGGTCATTGCGTTTGGCTCAGCAACACCTGCACTTGCTGCTCCTTCATACCAAATATTCCACTGCACTATTGGATCAAGATCTAAATCGGCGCGATCCAAACCCGCCGTTTCATATTGCACCCGACGATCACGCACACTCATGACTTGGCTTGTGAACGAGCTGAGATTACTTTTGCGCCACGCATGTATTGCTGCAAAACTTGCGGTATCGCAACCGAACCATCGGCTTGGCGAAAGTTTTCAATAATCGCAGCCCAAACACGAGGCACCGCTAATGCCGATGCGTTCAAAGTGTGGGCAATTTCACTGCCCTTTTCGCCCGCATGTTTGCAACGAATATCTGCACGGCGCGCTTGATAGTCGCTGAACCAACTGATTGAACTTACTTCTAACCATTGATCACAACCAGGTGCATAAACTTCGATATCAAAACTTCGGTGATGCGATTGACCCAGGTCGCCCGTACAGATCTCAAGAACGCGATAAGGCAAACCAAGTGCAGCAATTGTTGCCTCAACACGATTCGTTAGTTCAATCAACATCTCGGGCGCCTGTTGCGCTGTAGTCACGGCAAGAATTTCAACTTTGTCGAACTCGTGTGTGCGCAACATCCCGCGTGTATCGCGACCTGCCGAACCAGCCTCACGACGAAAACACGACGTATGCGCCATATATCGAAGTGGCAGATCTTGGGCGTTTAGGGTTTCTGCCGCGTGCAAACTTGTCAGCGGAACTTCTGCAGTTGGGATGCACCACAGGTCGTCACGCTCAATTGCAAACGCATCATCAGCGAATTTGGGCAACTGGCCAGTGGCTGTCAATGTGCTGGATAAAACCAAACTAGGAGGACGAATTTCTTCGAAGGCGTCAGCATTGCGATCAAGAGCTAGTTGACACAACGCTCGCGCCATTGTCGCGCCAAGACCGCGTTGCATCGTGAACATTGAACCACTGATTTTTGTCGCACGCTCATTGTCAAGAATTCCAAGAGCGGTTCCTGTCTCCCAATGTGGAACACGCTGGTGCTTCTCAAATTGCGCCGGCATCTGTAATGGGCCTTTTATAACGCGGTTATCTTTATCGCTACTTCCATCACTCACTTGCTCGTGGGGTAAATTTGGAATCAGCAGCAAAACTTCACGAAGAGCAAAACTTACCTCTTCATATTCGTTGGCTAGTTTCTTTTCAGTTTCACCCAGTGCACGACTCTTGGCCATCAAGGCTTCAGCACCAGAATCGTCTTTGGTGCGACGCATTGTTGCGACATCTTTAGAAACAGCATTTATCTGAGCGCGAATCGCATCACGCTCGGTTGTGATGTCCCGCAAACGGGCATCAAGGCGCTGTGCATTTTCGAGGTCATCTAAAAGCGCAGGTTTAGCGCGACGGGCCATCGCTGATTTAACAAACTCCGGCTCAGAACGAAGCAATCGGATATCAATCACACCGTCAGATTAGCCGTCAGATGTCTAAGTCGCAGTGTGAATTGCGTACCCTAATGTTGGTGAATATGCGAAACAGCACTGCCGAAAGCGCATTGAGTGTGCGCGATCTCGTGGTCGACTATTCAGATCTTCGCGCGGTAGCAAATGTTTCGTTTGACGCCAAGCCTGGTTCAGTAACAGCAGTAATTGGTCCGAACGGAGCAGGCAAAACCACAACGATGGAGGTCTGCAGTGGAGTTCGCACCGCCACAAGCGGCACCGTTTCGGTACTCGGTCTTGATCCACAACGAGATCGACTAAAGATGAACTCGCGAATCGGGGTGATGCTGCAAGATGGTGGTGTCTACCCCAGTGCTCGTGTCGGCGAAGTGCTCGAACATTACTGCAATTTATTTGGCAATCGTCAACGAGCCAAAGATTTGATTCTTGCTGTTGATCTGGGTTCTAAACGCCAAGATACATGGCGCAAGCTTTCAGGTGGAGAAAAGCAACGACTCTCACTTGCACTTGCGCTCGCCGCAAAACCAGAATTGATCTTTCTCGACGAGCCCACCTCTGGAGTTGACATTGTCGGTCGAGATTTAATTCGAGAAATCGTGGGCAATTTGGCCAAGTCGGGGTGCACCGTGATCCTTGCAACCCACGAATTAGATGAGGCGCAACGAATGGCAGATCATGTGGTGATGTTCAATCACGGTCGGTTGATTGCTAATTCATCATTGCAAGATTTGCTGGGCACAAATCAAACGGTCACTTTGCGCACAACGAATGAAATCGACATTGCTGCCTTGGCCAAGCACATGAATTGCCGCGTCGAACAAAACGGTACCGAAATTCGCCTGTTGCAAAGTTCAGATGCAAGTTTTATTGCTCGCTTAAGTACTTGGTTTGCCAAGAACAATTTTGTACTCAACGACTTGAGCTCTGGCACACCGCGTCTTGAAGATGTTTATCGCGAGTTGAACAGTGCCTCTAAACGAGTCGATAAGTGAATCCGTTTCGCTCGCAACTGCGACAAGAGTTGATTGTCATGGCTCGAAATGGCGAGCAGCTACTGCTTCTTGTCGGTATTCCCGTTCTGTTATTGGTATTTTTTTCTCAAGTTGATATTTTGCCGACCCAAGGTCTAAGTTCGATCGCATTTCTGGTGCCAGGAGTTTTAGGGTTGGCGGTGATGTCGAGTGCGATGGTTAGTCTCGGTATTGCAACAGGTTTTGAGCGCAGTTACGGTGTTTTGCGTCGTCTCGGCACCACACCTTTAGGAACTCGCAGACTGGTTTTTGCCAAAGTAACGGCAACACTTTTCATTGAGATAGGTCAACTTTTTTTAATCACAATGGTTGGTCTTGCACTTGGTTGGCGACCAGCCGATGCAAATTGGCCAGTGATCGTTGTGGCAATTGCGCTTGGGACAATTTGTTTTGCTGGAATTGGTCTCACTCTTGCTGGTCGACTGCGCGCCGAAGTTAACTTGGCTGCCCAAAACGGTCTGTATCTTGTTCTGTTGCTACTTGGTGGTGTGATCTTGCCAAATGGTGAGTTACCGCAAGTTGCCGAGTCTTTCGCGCAGTGGCTCCCCAGCACAGCCCTGAGCGAACTCCTTCGCGCGGGTGTTAATGGGCAAGAACTAGCGACGAATTCACTCGTGGTACTCGCAGTATGGTCGATAACTGCCTGCGCTTGCGCAGTGGCTTTTTTTAAGTGGTCTGAGTAGTTCTAATTTTGAATCAGCGGATCGCGTGCAGGCGGCACGCGACCGAACGCGTCTTCGACATCGGCAAAAGTTAAAGCCACTTCGCTATTTGAATTTGTTTGAGCAACATACGACCTGTCACCTGAGAATGCAGGGGTAAACCGTTTGAAAAAAATAAAAATAATAATCGCCCATAAGAAAAATGATCCCCCGACTTTCATCATCGCACCTGCCACTTGTTGATCGGTCGTAACCGACATTCCCCAAACTCGAATTGGAGTGTCGTAGTGCTTGTATACAACGCCCTCTGCAAAAGTCAGCCAGCCAGCGGGAACCGTCGGAATCACAGACATTAAAAACAAGTAGATCATTTTTCCACCAGGTTGCAGATGCAACTTTGAATCAGGTCCACAAATTGGCATCCAGACGAGAAGTGCGGTGAGTACCAGTGCCACATGCAAGCTGTAATGCATCAGACCATTAGAAACACTGCGATTCACAACATCAGGAATGTGTGTGATCATCACGATCAAGTTGAACGCGACGCCGGCAATTACCGGCTTGGCAAGAAACGAAACCACCCGACGTGCCCGACCTTGACCGAAAACAGAATCGAACAGCCATTTTGGGATTGCAAGCAAAACAAGTGGTGGCATGAAATAAGACAGCGCCATATGTTGAACCATGTGAACTGTGTATAAATATTCTTCAGCAATATCGTGAACTGGCCAATCAGAACCAAGCCACAGCATTAAAATCGCACAAACAAAGGCAACTCGTTGTAAGCGCGTAGTGACCGGACCTGATTTAACAGCGACTGGGCCAATGACCCTTACTGCGTAAACATAAGCACCCAAAAGCACGCTGGCCAACAGCCATACCTCGGGGTGAGCCTGAAATCTCCACGGATTGACCAACAGATCAGCCGAAGCAGCGATCATAAATTGCGCTTTCGATTAGTTATTGAATAAAAAATTTGAACGTCGCCAGAAACGCAGCGTAAACACCTACAGCCAAAATTAAACCTGCGTAGAACATAAGACTAAATATTTTGTTATCAAACTTCAAATGCATAAAGTAACTCACAACCATTACAAATTTGACAGCCATCATGATTAATAGCGCCGGCAAGAAAAACGGACCAAAGTCGATGTACACAGTTGAAACTTCAAGTGCAGTAATTGCCGCCAAGATCAAGGCGATTCGAATATAACCAGCGTTGCTCATGCCGTGATTTTCTGCATGCTCGGCACTCGTTGCAGCGTGTGTCGTGTCCGTCGTCATGATCAAACCGGAATCAGATAGACAAGAGTGAAAATGATAATCCAGACAATGTCGACGAAGTGCCAGTAGAGACCAATCATCTCAACCACTTCAGCTTTTTTGCCAGGCACTGCACTGCGCTTGAAGATTCCAACCAGCGACATCAGCATGATGATTCCGACTGTGACGTGTACGCCGTGAAACCCAGTGAGTGTATAAAAACTCGAGCCAAACAAACTTGTTGAAAAACCCAGACCTTCATTGTAAAAAGCGGTGAATTCATAAACCTGACCACCAACAAATGTTGCACCTAAAAGTGCGGTTACTGTCAGCCAAAGATTTGTTTTGCGATGTTCGTTTTTATGTGCTGCACTAACCGCAAGAACCATCGTCAATGAACTCATCAGCAATACGAAGCTGCTGACCGAGGTAAACGGAATATCAAAAATCTGTGCTGGTCGTGGTCCACCTGTAACTCGACCACGATAAAGCATGTACGTCGAGATCAATCCGCCAAACAACAAACACTCCGAACCTAAAAAGGTCCACATTCCTAATTTGATGTTTGAAATGCCAGTGCTTGAGTCGTGGCCATGTACTGCTGTGTCGGTCATGAGTTGCCAACACTGTCTAATGCTGTTCCTGGTGTTGAACTATTTGATTCGAAATCAGACTCTGGCGCGGTGCTCGGCTCTAGTGCCCAGCCGAATGATGCAAACAACAAGGTCACTCCTCCAATTGCTGCAATCAAGTACGAGAAGATCATTCCGAATGTGATTACCAAAACAGAAAATGCAACAACTATCGGCCAATACGATGGCGATGGCATGTGAATATGTTTGTCGGCGTTGCGTTCTTGCTCAGCCATAATTTCTTCGGCTGTGGCGATCTGTCGCATTGTGTGCGACTCAGGATCTTCTTCGTATTTGCGATGGAAGAATTCGTCAAGGTGATGCACTGTTGGGATTACATCAAAGTTGTGTTCTTTGGGTGGGTTGCTTGTCAACCATTCAAGACTTCGTGAGTTCCATGGATCAAGAGGGGCCCGAGTCGGATTTCGCGCTGTAATCACAACGTTGATCAAGAACAACAAGATGCCTACGGCTAGAACAAACGATCCGATTGAAGCGATCATGTTCCAGAATGCGAGATTAAAAAAACCTTCTCCAGCCCGAGCCTCTGTCCACTGGTACATCCGGCGAGGCTGACCTTGCAGACCCAATATATGCATCGGCCCGAAAGTCATATTCATACCGATAACCATCAACCAGAAGTTCCAGCCGCCAAGGCGCTCATTGAGCATCTTGCCGAACATTTTTGGCCACCAATAATAAAATCCTGAGAAGAATCCGAGCACGGCACCACCGAACAAAACATAGTGAAAGTGGGCAACTATGTAATAGGTGTCAGTTTGTTGCGTGTCCGATGGGGCAACTGAGTGCGTGACTCCTGAAAGTCCACCCACGGTGAACAAAACGATTAACCCGATTGAAAACTTCATTGCAGTTGAGAAGTACAACTTCCCACCCCACATCGTCAGTGTCCAGTTGATTATTTTTACACCCGTTGGCACGGCAATCGCCATTGTCGTCAACGAAAAGACTGCGACTGAAACTGGTCCGAGACCAGAAGCAAACATATGGTGGGCCCAAACACCCCAACCGACGAAACCAATCGCTGCACCCGAGAACACAACGAACGGGTAACCGAAAAGTGGTTTACGCGAAAACACCGGAAGAACTTCGGAGACAATTCCAAACGCTGGCAAGACGAGAATATAAACCTCTGGGTGACCGAAGATCCAAAATAAATGCTGCCAAAGCAACGGGTCTGCACCAGCGGCGACATCGAAGAAACGCGCACCAAAATTGCGCTGAAATGAAAGCAGGAACAATGCAACCGTGATTACAGGCACTGCAAACAACAACAAGAACTGCACCACCGTCATCATCCAAGTGAAGATTGGCATCTTCATCAGAGTCATGCCGGGTGCCCGCATGTTGAGAACAGTGACGATCAGATTGATTGCGCCAGTTAGTGAGGCAATACCCGCAATCTGCAGACCAAATGCCCAGAAGTCAATTCCGTTTGTTGGTGAGAACACCGGCCCAGAGTTTGGCGCGTACATAAACCATCCGCCATCGGCTGCGCCACCAAGGAACCACGACAAGTTGATGAAAATTCCGGCGAACAACAACAGCCAAAAACCCAAAGCATTGATTCGTGGAAAGGCGACATCGCGCGCACCAATTTGTAGCGGAATGAAATAGTTTGCTAACCCAGCCGCCATCGGCATGACGAACAAGAACACCATTGTTGTTGCATGCATCGTGAACATTTGATTGTAAAGATCTGCATTTAAAACTTTGCCGTTAGGTGCTGCAAGTTGAAGTCGAATCAATAATGCTTCAACTCCGCCGACGATAAAAAAGAACATCGCGGTAGCGCCATACATTAAACCAAGCTTTTTGTGATCAACAGTGAACACCCACGCACGCCATCCGGTTGCCGAGACTGGTCGCTTTAGAACCCCATAGGTTGAAGTCGGCGTAACAGTAACTGGAACCACCACTTCCGTTTCACGCTCAATAATTGCCATATTTCGTCTCTGTTTCTATTGTTACTTCAGGGTTAAAAGATATGCGACAAGTTTGCTGATGTCATCTTCGCTAAGAGCGAGATATGGCATGCCACGATACTTGCCACCCGTGGCTACTAATTGGGTTGGGTTTGCGTACATTGGCTTCATCGCTGGTGCGTTTCGCAACCATCCACGCAAGTCTTTTTGATTCAAACAATTCTCTGAAACTCCAGCAAGATATTTTTCACCAATCTCGCTGCTTGGTGCGTTCCAGACTTCGTCTCGACACTGCTTTGAAAGCAGATCAAAAGTCGCGCCCGCAAAAGTGTTGCGAGACATTAAGTGCGTCAAGTTTGGTGCAGCGCCAGACCAAACATTTTCATCTGGAGCAGCGATTGCCGGCGTGCCGTCAGCACGCAATAGACCATTGACTTGATGACAACGAACGCACTGGTTTAAAAAGACGGCTTCACCCTGTTGGGCAAGAGAATCTTTTTCGGGCGCAACATATGCGGCTTGCTGATTAGCAACCCACTTTGCGAAGTCAGCTTTGCTCAATGCAATTGCTTCCATTCGCATGTTGGCATGCGACAAACCGCAAAACTCGGTGCATTGACCCGCAAATAATCCGGGCTTATCGGCTTCTAGTCGCAGAGTTTGCACCCGACCTGGCACCGCATCGCGTTTGCCATTCAGAGCAGGGATCCAATAAGAGTGGATTACATCTCGGCTTGTTTCACGCAGCAGAACCTTCGTACCGACCGGCATTACAAGTTGACCAGAACTGATGATCGGTTGGTTTATGCCGAATTCATTTTGTACCGGGTAGTCGTACTCCCACCACCATTGCTGACCAGTGACATTAATAATCATTTCAGTGTCATCAGTCTTGGCAAGTTTGAAAATTGCGCCAAAAGTGAACACCGCGACAACGGCAAGAATCAATGCTGGGATAATCGTCAAAGTAATTTCAAGCGCTGGCTTGCCGTGAGTTTGCTCTGGGATTGGCTGACCCCGATCTTTATATTTAAATATGACGTAGATAATTGCGACGGCAACAATCAGACCGATGATTCCGGCTACTGCAAAAACTGGTTGTTGCAGATCGTCGATGATCTTTGCGTTTGGACCTTTTGGCTGCCACGTATCTTGCGGGGCGTTTTGCGCACACCCTGCAGCAACCGTTGAAGCCATTGCAACACCAAAAAGTGTTCGATATTTTTTGCCAACCACAAGCAAAACGCTAGCCACACGGCTCTTTAGGTTGCTGTGTCGTAGAGAGTGATTCACGGCACGACCAACTCAATACTCTGACCTTCAAGACCTGGGACGCTCAAAAGATACGGGGTTCCAACGGTTGCCGGCTTGTCTATTTTTAGAACTAGTGCCTGTTCGGCACCTTGAGCCGTTAATTGAGTACAGACCAGGTTCTTCTCGGTTTTTCCCTCGGGCTCTGTGCTCGCAAGATCACCAAGGTTGGCGACAAGTCGATATTCCTTTGCGTCCAAATTGTGGAAAATGAGATTAGTTGGTGTTGAACGACGAATTGTCACAGAATTTTGCGGTTTATTGAACCCAACAATTCGGGCTGACAATTTGCCGTCAACTAGCTCAATCGTTGCATCTACTGAACTGCGCAATGACAAGTTACCTTCGGCAAGTTTGTCGAAGTGCTTTGAGCGCTCTGGGCCACATTCAGGATGCTCATGCGATTCACTTTTCGCGATGACGAGGTCTTCGCGCAGTCCGGTTGATGCACTGATGATTCCGGCTACGAAGATTCCGACTGCACCAAATGCACAAATTGCAACTACTACCGAGCGCTTCATATTTGGCTTGAGCACAAATAGGATTCCAGCGATCAATACGACCGAGCCAAGACCAATAAATAATAATGCGCCGGTTGATTTATCAACTGCAAGCATGACCCGTGAAAATGAGTAAATAACGACGCCAAGTCCAAGCGCAGCAAGAACCGGAAACTCGATTGGATTCAATAATCGCTTACGGGCAGATGAGTTGTAACCCGAGTCTTTCGATGATCGCTCACTCCAAGATTTGACCATCCACTCAGCCAAGGCCGCGAGTAGGACGATAACGCCACTGAAAAAAACCAGCGATGAAATAACAAGACCGAGTGCCAACAGCACCACCCCGACACTCGTCACAAGTGGCCAGATGCTTTGTGTGGTTAAATCTTTAGATAATTCAGGACTTGAAGTTTTCGTTTGACCATCCCGAGTCACAACAGCAATGCCTGCCAAAAGTGCTGTTGATCCAATCAACATACTCAGCGCAACACCAGCGATAGCTAACTGGTCGAGCACAAATAACGACATGACTAAGGCAACGACTGAAAGTACAGTCACGCCAATAAAATATTTGAATCCAGTCGAAAACATCATCCCTACTTCTGTACGTACACAACTAACCACATCGCCGCAAAAATCGCAGTCAGTGAATACCAATAAACAGCATGAGCAACAACCAGGTCATGATCGTTGAGGCGACTGGCAATTGATCTAAACATTGCCACCAAAGTAAAAGCCAAACCAATGACTATTAACACGGTCATTGTTGCCGTAATCGCATAAAACATAGTTGTGTAACTGCTGTCGCGAACACCAATATCCATCTGCGGATAAACAGCGATTTGTGCGTTAATCATTGCGATCTGCGTCAACAACGCAACGCCAAGCGCAAGAGTTGTGTGCTTTGAGTCGGCTCGACGCGAAGCATAAACCGCCCACTGAACCATGATGCAGGTAATCACAATCGTCATCATCATCGTGTTCGTCGCAACTTCTGGGATCTTTATATTTTCTGGCAGCCAATCGCGCAACATCTTGCTACCGTCCGATGATTCTCTGAGCGGTGCATTGGCCCTGAACTGCAACCAGATAGCGAGCATTGAGCCCATCAGCATCGCACTTGCTGCCGAAAGCAAGCCGCTCAAAACCAAGGACTGACGACGCATCGCAGTTTTTGGTCCTGCGTTAAGTGCAGTTGCGCTAGTGCTCATGAGTTTGCCGAAACCGTTTCAAAAATTTCTTCGTCGGCTATTTCTCCAGAACTTGCGGATTTAAAGACAAGACCAATAAACGCAACCAAGAACAACAAGAAAATTGCTTGACCAGTAGCCGCGATTGAGTTCCAAATTTGACTGTTGTCGCCCAACGAACCAGTTGTTCGAGCTGCTGGTTGATCAGTAAAGCCGGCGATGTAATACGGCAATGCGGCCAACACAACACCCAGAACACCGATCAAACCAAGACCAATAACCGGAATGGTTGGCATTTTTCGTCCCCAAATTCTCGGACCAAAATGTGCAATCGCACCCAACAGACTCAAAATAATCCCATAACCGACGTATACGAGCACCGCTTCGTCGAACACTGTGTTCGACAATTTCAAATCAGTGATCCGAAGTAAAAGATTGCCGGTCATGCCGGTTAACACCATGCCAACACCAAAAAAAGCTAAGACAAATGACGCGCTGGGTTTTGCTTTTTCGTTTTTCATTGCCAGCAAACAGAGCCCGAGAACAATCAGTACACCAAGGATCGGTAACGCGTTGAACATTGAGAATGGCAACAAGCTTTTTGCAAAGTCAGCAAATTGTGTGTCAAGTTGCACTGAATAAAAAGACTGTGTAACTGTTCCGATTAGGGCGGTGCTTGTCAAACCAACACCAATTAATAATCCACCGCGTAATGGTTGTTTACCACGGGTCATGGTTGCAACTATTTGCGCCAAAACTCCAAGTGTTGGGATCGCAAACAAAAATATTTGTGGAGAAGTTAGAGCCCAACCAATCCAAGCGTTGACTCCATCGGTTGCACCAAATGTCGATCTCTCATAAGAATGATCTACCGCGACATAAATCAATGCGCCAGCCATAACTGGAAGTGTGAGGATCAACGAAATGCTCGTCACCAGAGACGACCACACGAAAATTGGCGCATCAACAATGGTCAATCCCGCGCGACGAGAGGTCAATGCCGTGGTCGCAATGCTTGCACTCACGATCAGCAGACCGGCGATTACAACGCCCATTCCGATCAAAAATAAGTCAACCATTTGTCGGTCGCCGCCACCAGGTCCACCGTTGCCGATGTATGAAACAGCAACGATGATCATCCCGAAACACCACAGGTAAGTACCAAACAAGGCGCCGCGAGCAAACGCAAGAACTTGACTGCCGATTTGCATCGGCACAATCGCCAGTGAGATTCCTAAAGCCATTGGTGCCATTGATCCAAAAATCAATCCCACACGGAAGATAGAAAATAACTGTGGCACGCTTGTGGCATCAATCAAATCGCTGGACGAACTAATTCTTTCAACACCAAGAAGTAGACCAACAGCAACAACGGCTATTGTCCACAACAGAGAAATAGATACCATCAATCGACCAATTCGTTGATGACTGGTTGTCGTTAACCACTCAGAAATCGCGCCAAAAATGCCCAAGCCAGAATTGTTGCTCGAAGTCGATGCGATCATCGTTGAATTCGTTTCAATGGCTGTCATAACTCAGATAACGCTAACAGTTAAGCGCTTTGGCTTGGAAACTTCTTTATTGCACGAAGTTCTTAAATGGATTGCTTTTTAGACGAGTTTTCAGACGATTTCTAAACGAGTACGTCAACCATAAGTGCGCCAAAAAGCACGGTCACATATGTAATCGAAAACGAGAAAACCCGCATTGACCAAGCCTCGGTTGGTCTGCGACCGAGCATCGCCGTACCTATTGAAAAACCAAAACCCAAGACGATTGCCGACACTCCGTAAATCCAGCCAAGATTGGCAACTGGCATTAACACCAAAGTTGAAGCCGCAAGAATAATCGTGTACCAAACCATTGTCCGAACGGTGCGATCAATTGAAACAACTGCCGGCAACATTGGCACATCTGCCGCTCGGTATTCATCGGCATGCCGAATTGCTAGAGCCCAAAAGTGTGGTGGGGTCCACAGAAATATAATTATGAATAACCAAACTGCTGGCCAACCGACAGAGTTTGATACCGCAGCCCAACCAACCAGAGTTGGCACTGCACCGGCTGCCCCACCGATGACGATGTTTTGTTTGCTCGTTCGTTTTAGCCACAGTGAGTAAATAAAAACATAAAACGCTGTGGCACTTAATGCCAGACACGCGGACAACAAATTTGCTCCGGCCCACAAGATCGCAAAAGCGATCACTTCTAAAATCAACGCAAATACGAGCGCGCTTTTGGGTGCTATTAAACCAGTCACGAGCGGACGCGTCTGTGTGCGCTTCATTAATTTGTCAATGTCACGATCGATATACATATTTATTGCGTTCGCTCCACCAGCGGCAAGCGAACCACCAAGCAAAGTAATTGCAACAAGTGACCAAGCGGGCCACTTGCCGGCAGCCAGCACCATCGTCGGAACAGTTGTAACCAAAAGTAGTTCAATGATTCGTGGTTTAGTCAAAGCGATGTATCCACCAACAACCGATTTTGGGGTTCGCTTGGATTGATGTGAAAACAACCGCGAAGGAACTACGGGACGAACATTGAGAGGCACGCGCCAAGCGTACGATGCTTGAACGCCAAAGCCCAACTAAAATCACCAGCAAATTAGCCATTAACTAGACATGGCTCAGCCACAATAGAGAGGTGAAGTATCTGGCGGTAGCCAATGTTCAACCTGCTGAGGTTTTAGACCCAGAAGTTGACGATGCGACGAAGTCAGATAAACCATGGATTGTCATTGTCTGGAATGACCCAATCAATCTGATGTCATATGTGACTTTCGTCTTTCAAAAACTTTTTGGTTACAGTCTCGAAAAAGCGACAGAACTGATGTTGGATGTTCACCATAAAGGTCGGGCAGTCGTCTCAAATGGTTCGCGAGAACGCGCCGAGTTCGACGTTTACCGACTGCACGAACATGGCTTATGGGCAACGATGGAACATCAGTCGTCGTGAAAATAAACAAAGGTCCGATAACTCGCACTAAAACTGGTGCATATATTTTGACTTTGCCTAAAGAGCATTGCGAAGTCTTGACACAATTGATTTCTCAACTACGTGACTCTCTATTGACCACAACCGATGACGCCTCGCTACGACGATTATTTCCGACGGCGTATCATAACGACGCAAAAAAAGATGCTGAATATCAACGCTTGATGCGCGACGAATTGCTGGCGTCGCGACTTGCTTCTATTGAAATTGCATTGACAGTGATCTCTCGAAACGACGAACTGACTGAGTCAGAAATTGATGCTTTCGCAAGAAGTATTAATTCATTGCGACTGGTAATCGGCACGACTTTAGATATTGCCGAGTCTGATTACGGTGACCCCAACATCAAATCACGGCAATCAAAGTCACCCGAGACCGAAGTAGACGAACAAAAGTTGATCCACGGCGAACTTTACGACTATCTCGGCTGGCTTCTTGAATGGACAGTGGGCGCCCAAAGTGAAGGGCTATAACTCTTCTCAAAATTCTTTTCACTGGTTCTTAGGTTTTCCTGAGTTTGCGGTGATAGATTTCAAGAGTTCTCAACGGATAGTAGGTCCCTGCCCCCATCGTCTAGTGGCCTAGGACACCACCCTTTCAAGGTGGCGGCACGGGTTCGAATCCCGTTGGGGGTGCAAAAGGTCAGTTTCAGCAATAGCAGAATCTGG
>CAMCZA010000029.1 GCA_945885515.1 Ferrithrix thermotolerans DSM 19514
GTTGGTGTGATGGGCGATGAGCGCACATATGGTCGGCCGATAATTATTCGAGCCGTAACTAGCGAAGATGCAATGACGGCAGATTGGGCGCGCTTGCCGTATGACTTGCTTGAGAAAATGTCTTCACGAATAATTAACGAAGTGGCTGGCATCAACCGCGTCGTTTACGACGTGACCTCGAAGCCGCCCGGAACAATCGAGTGGGAGTAAAAATCAGTCTTTTGTTTTATTAGTTGAAAGCACAGCAAGAAGTCGAGTTCCGCGATCAAGCGAGGTCAGTGACCAAGATCCACCAGTGGCTAATGAAAAGATCGCGTTGCCGATGCCAGGCTTACCAATATTGGACTTACCAATGCCTGAACCATTGTCGTCAATTTGAATTACAACCGAGCCACTTGCCCCTGACATTATGGAAATCAAAATCGTAGACGCTTTGCCATGACGGATTGCATTTGAGATTCCTTCTTCGATAAGTCGTCCAACTTCGCGAGGTTCAGGGTTCTGAAGATTCTCAAGTCGCGGATCAATTTGCAATTCAAATGAACATAATCCTTCCCACAATGAAATCTTCCGAGCAACTTCGGAACTTAAGTCGAGACCAACTTCTGGTTTTGGAAGCGGCGCCTGCAAAATTGAGAGTGCTTCAAGTAAAGCCAAATTCAGTGAAACTTCGTCGCCAGTCTTCGATGAATTGTCAATTAACATTGCACACGCAACCAGTCGAGTCTGAACGGCCCCGTGCAAAATGCGAGATAAATCTCTCGCAATGTCTGATGTTTGCTTACTGCGAGTGATTGCTGCAATTTGATCTTCATTAATTTCGTCCTGAAATTTATTGAGCGATTGTTCGTTGATTACATACCAAGCACTTAAAATTGATAAAAATATAAAACTAAGAGCATTAATAATTAATTGAGTTCTGAAAGTTGATGCGTTTAGTGGTGTTTGTCCCCAACGTTCAAGTTGTATTTCGGTCACTCGTCGTCGAATTTGCAAAAATATAAATGCCGTAACGAATATTTGTACGCCAAATCTTGGTGCTCGCTTAAGAATAAAATTTGAGGTTTCGCAGATTGCGGTTACCGAGATGACCGTAATAGTTAGCATCAATAATCCGCGCCAAAATCCAATTTCAATAAAAGGGTTAATGGATTGTGAAAGAACTATCAGGCTTGTCAACCAGAATGTTTGTGTTGGCTGCTCACGCATTGCCGACAAAGCAATCTGTCCGAATCGGGGACGGGGATAACTATTAGCTGACGCCTTCCATAAGGCCTTGCTTAGGGGGCGTATTGACTGCTCGGCAGAATTTTTTATTGCTTGACTAATTTTTGAAGGTTTTAAATACATGCCTTTTGTAATTCGTTGCAAATTTTGGATTAGCTCTGTGTTTGATTCTTGCAGTCCCATCTCAAGCTCAATCTGTAACTCATTACGTAATTCAGTTTCAATATTCTTTTGATTCAATTCAAGAATCAAGAGATGCACTCTGCGCGCAACTAATTCGTTATGCCGGCGAGATACTTCTTCCCAAATGTCGGCAAGTGCAGAGCTAGAAAGCCCAAGCCAAATGCTTGTCGAAATTATGAGAATAATTCGCGATGGTGCAGATAATTGCACAGGTACTCTTGAGGCAACAATACCGAGTTGATACACGGTTGCGAATATTGATCCAAATACAAATTGAAATGCGAGTGCCATCCATAGAGGTACTGGTTGCGTTGCACGATTTTTAAATAGTGTGCGGTGTATTATCGTCGAGAACAAGACAACTGATGCGTATGCGAGCAATAGATAAAATAACCAGAGCCTGATACTCGTGTTTTCGTCGGCTCTAGATAGATCTCCACCGACGATTATGAAACCTGATATTAAAATATTTATTATCAATAATTTCCATGAGATAATCCATCGACCGCAGAATCGAATTGCTAACGAGCGACTTTGCGGCAGGGCGACTTCGGTGTCATCAACTGACATTATTTTGTAAGTCGGTGATATTCGTGTGCGATTAGCACTCTTTGATTTTGTTTTTGAGAGGCTTTGATGCCGAGTTTTTTTATTAAACGTGCTATCGACTTTTCAACAGAGCCCTCTTGCATAATTAGTGATGAAGCAATTTCAGCGTTAGACATTCCGGCGGCAATCAAACGCATTATGTCTATTTGAATGTCGCCGAGATCCTCAACAGGCGATGGAGCCGAGTTAACCATCCCGTGACTGGTAATCACATTCAAACTGCTCGTGATTGCGTCCAGCAGCGTGTTGGTTTCACTGATTGATTGTTTGACTACATATATTGCGCGTTCTGGCATTGGTTGTTGTTTACTTCCGATCAAGCGCGGTTCAGCGTAAGTAGACAGAATGACAACCCCGATGCGAGGAAACATCTCGCGTAACTTATGCGCTAAATCAATGCCGGTTGGCCCTTCACCCAAGTCAAGGTCGATGATTGCTGCTTGTGGTTTTATTTCTAGTGCGATACTCATTGCTTCGGTTACTGACTGTGCTGGTGCGATATTTGAAAACTTGAGTGTTTGAAGAGTGGCGCAAAGTGTTAAACGCGTGAATGGATCATCGTCAACGAGTAACAATCTAAGTGGATTAGCCATAGGTATCATCATGTCGCCATATCCAAATCTTTGCTAACAAATCTTTATGCACCTGTACTTAAATAACTTTTAAGTAGCGCAGGGTGCTAGCACCACAAACAATACTTTACCGCGAGTGCTAGCACCACACGTTTGCGTAACTTGATGTCCTAATCGTGTGCAATTTTATGATTAGGTCATGATGCAAATAAAAACTAGACGTATTGCCCTTCTCAGCTTCAGTATGTTTCTGTTAAATATTGGTATCAGTAGTTCATCGGTTTCTGCAAAACAGTCTGTTGCAAAGCCAAGTTCGGTTTCGCTTTGCGTGAATCCGACTCGTAACTCGGCTCGTGCGGCGCAAGACGATCGTTGTTTAGGTGACTCGACTGTTTCTTCTAGCACTCGAAATACTGCAACTAGTAAGTCAAAGACTTCGATTAAGGTCAAGACTCCTGCTGGAGCGACGTTTGTTAACCCTTCTACCAATTCGGCTCGTGCGGCGCAAGACGATCGCCCTTTAGGTGACCCGACTGTTTCATCAAGCACCGGAGTTTCAAGTACTGGTTCAACAGGTAACAGGTCTAGTACCACGGGTTCAACAGGCACAAGATCAACCACAAGAAATAATTCGACAACTTCGAACACGGTCAAAACTTCGGCTGGTGCGACTTATGTTAACCCTTCTACCAATTCGGCTCGTGCGGCGCAAGACGATCGTCCTTTAGGTAGCCCGACTGCTGCGTCGAGCTCTGAATTAACAGCAAGCAATAATGCAACAACTTCGAACACGACTGCGACGAACGTGACGAATAATAAGAACACAACGAATAATAAGAACACAACGAATAATAAGAACACGACTAACGCTTTAACGAATGTCGCTGTGACTGCACCGCCTACAACTGCACCGCTAGTGGTCACGAATGTTGCGGCAACAACGACTTTAACTACGGTTGCGGTGACAACAACGACTACAACCACGACTGTTGCGACAGCTGCTGCGGCAACAACTGGTGGCGGTGGAGGTTCAGCAGTAGTTGCTGACACGACGGCGCCGACTTTAACTTTCGCACGCGCTTCAGCAACATCAAGCACCCAAGCAATTACTTTCACGGTTACTGGCAACGAAGCCATAAATTGTTCAACTTTGTCAACGACTGACGGAACTGATTTCACGTTCACAAATATCTCTGCTATCGCTGTTGTGCAAACAAATACGACAACTTGCACGATTACGGCGACTTCAACCGCAACACCTGGTGGCGTTGCTGTTACCTCGACTTTGGCACGAGCCAGCACTTTCTCAATGGCTGACACGGCCGGTAACGCTCAAACCGCTCTTGCAACAACAACTCTGTCAGTCACAGTAACGGCTCTTGATACGACAGCGCCGACTTTAACTTTCGCGCGCACTTCAGCAACATCAAGCACCCAAGCAATTACTTTCACGGTTACTGGCAACGAGGCTATAAATTGTGCGACTTTGTCTACGACTAACGGCACTGATTTCACGTTCACAAATATCTCTGCTATCGCTGTTGTGCAAACAAATACGACAACTTGCACGATTACGGCGACTTCAACAGGCACTGCTGGCTCGACAGTGACGTCTACATTGACTGCCGCAGCCTCATTTTCAATGGCTGACACGGCGACTACGCCAAATGCTCAAACTACTGTTACCCCAACGACATTGTCAGTTTCTGTAACAGTTGATACGACGGCGCCAACTTTGACTTTTGCGCGTTCTGCAGCAACTGCAAGCACTCAAGCGATCACTTTCACCATCACTGGTAATGAAGCAATTGACTGCACCACTTTGTCAACTGCCTCTGGTACCGATTTCACGTTTACAGCAAATATTTCGGCGATTACTGGCATCGTGCAAACCAGCACCACAGTTTGCACGATCACTGCGACTTCAACCGCGGTCAACGGAGGCGCTGCGGTTACATCAACTTTGACTGCGGCTGGAGGCTTCTCGATGACTGACACGGCGGGTAACGCCCAAACGACTTTACCTGGTTCACCCCAGTCAATCACCGTGACGGCAACTGATACAACACCACCGACTGTAACTTTGGCTCGCTCGGCTGCAACAGCAGTTGTTGGTGCACCAACTTTCACTGTGACTGGTAATGAGCAGATCAACTGCGCAACTTTATCTACGACCAACGGCACTGACTTTACATTCTCAAATATCACGTCGATTGCTATTGTGCAGACGAATACCACAACTTGTACAATTACAGCAACTACAACGGCAACCGCTGGTGGCGCGACAGTGAACGCAAGTTTGACCGCTGCCGCCTCGTTTTCAATGACTGATACGGCAGCGACTCCTAATGCTCAGACGACTTTGACAATTACGACACCCGGGACGACGAACTTCATTGCAGTTACCGTTCCAACTCCAACTATTGGAGCAGCAGGAATTTCAGGTGGTACATCGCGCGTGTTTTATGTTGCGACGACTCCGTTTGCGTCGCCAGGCTCAGCATGCACCCCAACTTGTAGGTATTTGGAGTGGGAGAACGTAAGTGGAGTTGCCCAAAACTGGTGCAGCGTTTCGACATCCGTCGCTGGCACAGGCACAGGCATTGGTGCAGGCGCAAACAATACGGCGTTAATGAGAGCGGCGTGCAACAACAATTTAAACTTGCTCAGCCTCTTAGGTTCTGACACCAATTGGTTTATACCTTCACGAGACGAGTTAAACGAACTTTTCAGAAACAGGACATCTGTTGGTTGGCCAACAGGTACGGGTGGAGAATATTTCACCTCTTCTCAAGTTGATGCTTCACCGACCGCGGCTGCTCCTGGACCTGCAGCTGATTGGGCTGGCGGAACACAAGGGACAAGCCAGGCCTATACAGATAGGGCGTGGAGACAATGGTTTGACAGTGGTCAAATGAGTTGGGACCGTACCAAGACTCAACCAGCAGGTCTAGTGAGAATTAGAGCTTATGGATAAGCACGATCTCAAATCAGAGTAGTAAATTTTGTCTGATTTAGCGGTCTTGTGCCACATTTGCATGCGGTTCTAGTGGTTTAGCCAAACCGTTAGACTAGAAGGATCATGACCCGCAACGCCGTTGGGCGTTTTCGTAGGACGGTGTCGCCTCTAATTGGTGCCATCTGTTGCATTTCTCTGGTTACGGGGTTGGCCCCTGCCTCGGCCCACGCGGCTGGTTTTGGTGCGCCAGAAGCAAGGCTGCCCCAGACCTCCGACGATAAACAGCGTGAAGTCAATGCGATTCTCGATGAACTTGAACGACTCGCCGAGGCGATGGACAAATTGGCTGAAGACTATGCCGGAGCGGTTAATGACGGCCTAGAACTTGATAAAGAAATCGCAGCCACCGAGGGCCGAATCAAAGCCAAAGAAGTCGAACTTGGGGCGATGCAGGCACAACTGCAAAATGTTGCGTTAAAAACTTTCGTCGGTAACTCAATCTCAAATAGTCTGGCAAGCATTTTAAGTTCGACCGGCACTTTGTCTGATGCAGTGCGAAAATCTTATTTAACTTCGGTTGCATTGAACACTGGTGTTAGCGGGCTCGACGCGTTGCAAGGTGTGATCGAAGATATCGCCCGCGAACGCAAGCAACTTGAAAGCCAACGCACTCGTTCTGGTGGCATCGCCGACTACGCAAAGAAACGCTTGGCGGCAGCCAAGGCGAGCGAAGCGGCTTATACCGCTCGCGAGCAACAAGCATTGCGTGATCTCGGTGACCTATTGCGTGGCGAACAAAGTAAGCGCGCCACTGCAGCTCTTGCAGAAGCCGCACGAATCGCAGAGTCATTCTCGAAAATAAAACTTTCAAATATTCCAGCGCCATCATCGGCGTCTGGCATTGCAGTTAAAGCTGCGCTTTCGCAACTGGGTGTGCGGTATCAATATGGTGCGTTGTCACCTGGTGAAGCGTTTGACTGTTCTGGTCTGATGGCCTATGCGTGGAGTAAAGCCGGTGTGAGTATTCCACGATCATCACGCTCGCAATATGACGGTTTGACGCGTGTTCCAACTTCTGCGGCGCAACCTGGCGACTTGATTTTTACGCACAACCCAGTCAGTCACGTCGCAATGTATCTCGGAGGTGGACAAGCAGTTGCTTCACCACGCACTGGTGATGTCGTAAAAGTTTACGGTGTCAATTGGTCAAAAGTTACTGGTGTTGGTCGGCCAAAGTAAGATAACGAATTAGTAAAATAGTTAAAATGATCGGCTGGTCGCGCTCTGAATTTTCCGCTGGCGGTGTAACCCATGAAACTTTTCGCAAAGGCAGCGGACCAGTTGTAATTCTTGTGCATGAAATACCTGGCATCACACCAGCAGTTGAAAAATTTGCTAACGAAGTTGTTGCGGCTGGGTTCACAGTCGTGATGCCATTGCTTGTTGGTACAACAGATGTGGTACCGAGTGGTAAATATATTGCTTCGTCGATGTTGAGAGTTTGTATCTCAAGAGAGTTCACGACAATGGCGGTAGGCCAAACTTCACCGGTCATTGCTTGGTTGCGGGCATTCGCTAGGCAACTTCACGACGAACTTGGTGGCAAAGGCGTTGGCGCAATCGGTATGTGCTTTAGTGGTGGTTTCGCTCTCGGGATGATGGTTGATGAGATCGTTGTCGCGCCCGTGCTTTCGCAACCGTCACTGCCGTTTGCCGTTGGTGTTAAGCGCTCGGCTGATTTGGGTCTTTCACCGCAAGACGTGACGCGTGTAGCGCAACGTGCCAGTGAAGGCTGCCAAGTTCTCGGTTTGCGTTTTACGGGCGACAAACTTGTTGGTACGCGGTTCGCAGAACTTCATAAATTGCTTGGTGATGCGTTTATTGCTGTTGAGTTTGAATCAACAAAAAAATCAGATCATTCAGTGCTGACTGAGCAACGTCAAGAACTTGGCGTACAACGTGTAATTGAGTTTTTGAAACTAAAACTTTTTTAAAACCCGTACCTTAAATTTAGGGTCTTTGAAAGTCTTCAATGCCGCAACTGGGTTGTTGTGATTCGTAACTAGATGACGTGCTAGTCGCCCTTTGGCTGCTTTGGCGTCGTGCCCGCCGGCGGTGCCCAATTTTGTTGCTAGGTCAACTCTAAAATATTTGTTGAGAAGTTTCTCGTTTGGCACAAACGCAGCCGAGTGTTCTTGCGGTAACAAATCAATTACGACAGCGCCAGCACAGTACTTGTTTAGCGTTAGTGAAATTGTTTCGCGCCACCAAGTTGAAAGTTTTCCCATTGGCGCAAGTGACGCACTAATTTTTAGCCGATAGTCAGGTATTGCATCACCGGCATTAACAAGCCCAAGTAAACCTGAGACAACGATGATATTTTTGTCAGCAAATTTTTGTTGTGCGCTCGTCAACGACGCAAGATCAAGATGATCCCACACGACCCCGGTGTATCGCTCGCGAGCGGGCAAGGTCTTTGCTCCGCGCAACGCAAGATTGGCCTGTTGCGCTCGCAACAGATGTGAGCCAGACACGCCGAGTAGTTTCTGCGAGCCACCGTTTTCTATCCGCAAAGTAGAAATAATCTCGGCACGCTGTTTCGCCAGCGCCTTGCCGAATGTGCCATCAAGTACTTTAAATTTCGTGCTAGTCGCACCAGAAATAGCTTTGCCCTCAGATGGCGGAAGCAAAATAAAAAGTTTTTCGTTACTAGTCACGACACACGATTCTGCTTGATTAGCCGGCGCAATAAGCGCATACCCTGCCTCTAGTCTGCAGGGGTAGTGATAGAGCATAAACCCGATATTTCTCTAGACATCGCGTCTTTGAACCCAGATCAACAAGACGCCGTGCTGCACCCGAGCGGGCCGTTGCTGGTGATTGCAGGTGCTGGCTCGGGCAAGACCCGCGTGTTAACGCACCGCGTGGCGCATCTAATTAGCCAGGGCACTCACCCGATGCGAATTTTGGCGATCACTTTTACTAACAAGGCAGCCGGTGAGATGCGTGAGCGAGTCGAAGCACTCGTCGGTAAAGCCGCCGAACAAATGTGGGTCAGCACATTTCACGCCGCATGTGTGCGAATTTTACGAATGCAGGCCGAACATATTGAATTTCCAAAAACTTTTTCAATTTACGATCAATCAGATTCGCAGCGACTGATTGGCTATGTGATTCGTGACATGGGGCTCGACACAAAAAGGTTTCCGGCGCGCGGCGTGCAAGCACGCATCAGTTTATGGAAGAACGAATTATTTTCGCCTTTTGATGCAGCCGCGCAAGCCGACAATGTTTTTGATACTAAATATGCCGAGATATACCGCGAATACCAAAATCGTTTAATGCGGGCGGGGGCAATGGACTTTGATGACTTGTTGTTTAACACGGTAAAACTTCTTCGTCAGAACAAAGATGTCTTAGCCCACTATCAACAGCGGTTTGAACACATTTTGATTGACGAATATCAAGATACGAACATGGCACAAAACGAAATCGTGATGATGCTCGCTGATTCGGCTCGCACCGACGCGCAGCACAATGTTTGCGTCGTCGGCGACACTGACCAATCTGTCTACCGTTTTCGTGGCGCCGACTTCAGAAACATCTTACAATTTGAGACGGCCTTTCCTGATGTCACTGTTGTGGTGCTGGCGCAGAACTATCGCAGCACGCAGACAATTTTAGATGCTGCCAATGCAGTGATCACCAACAACAAAGAACGCAAGCCAAAAGAATTGTGGACAGAACTTGGCAAGGGTGACCGTGTCGTGCGGTTTTATGCTGACGACGAATATCACGAAGCCAACTGGGCAGTTTCGCAACTCAAACAGATGCACGAGTCCGATGCGCGCCAATGGCGCGAGATGGCGGTGTTCTATCGAACCAATGCACAAAGTCGCGTGCTTGAAGAGAGTCTGATGCAGTCTGGTGTGCCGTACAAAGTTATTGGTGGCACGCGGTTCTATGACCGTCGCGAAGTCAAGGATGCGCTGGCATATATTCGTTGTGCGGCCAACCCGCTTGACGAAGTCAGCCTGAAGCGAATTTTGAATGTCCCTAAGCGTGGCATCGGTGACACAACAGTTGAGCGAATCGATGCTTTTGCTGCAAGCCAGCAAGTTTCTTTTGCGGTTGCGTTGCGTCGCACATCTGAGGCTGGCGTCAGTGGTGCGGCCAGCAAAGGAATCGCGAAGTTTGTCGCGCTACTTGACGATCTAGAGGCGCGGTTGAGCCAAGGGCCTGGGCCCGTGTTGCGACATGCACTAGAAGCAAGTGGTTACATCAAAGAACTTGAAGCCGAAGACACGGTTGAGTCGGCTGGTCGACACGAGAACCTACTAGAACTAATCGGCAGCGCCAGCGAGTTTGTTCAGGTTGACGAATTTCTTGAGCGGGTGGCACTCGTCGCCGACACTGATCAGATCAATTCAGATAATCATGTGACGCTGATGACTTTGCATGCAGCAAAAGGTCTTGAGTTTCCTGTTGTGTTTATCGTCGGAATGGAAGAGGGAATCTTTCCACACAATCGTGCATTGACAGACGAAGACGAACTCGAAGAAGAGCGTCGCTTGGCATATGTTGGCATCACGCGTGCCAAAGAGCGGTTACTTTTATCGCACGCCTGGAGTCGCAATTTATATGGCTCCAAGCAGTTCAACCCGCCGTCGCGATTTTTAGATGAGATACCCAGTGAGTTGTTGCAACGCGAAGGCAGCATTGATTCTGGGGCAGATCAAGGTCGCGGCAGTTTTCGACCCAGACCAGATCAAAGCAGTGGTCAGCGAATCGAGTGGACGCGGGCGACGATCCCGAAATATCGTCGCGATGGCGATGCAGTTGGCAATTTAACGAATGCAAATGCGGGTCTCAAAGTTGGCGACGATGTTGAACATCCATCATTTGGTGAAGGGGTGATTACCAATATTCGCGGCTCCGGCGAATCGGCAGAAGCAACAATCGAATTCGCCAAGCACGGCACCAAACATCTGGCTTTGACTTGGGCTCCGTTAAAAAAAATTTCTTGAGATTTAATTCTTTAGCCAGCGCGTAAATCAATTAACAGTGTTTTCATATTTTCAACAATTGGTCGCACATCGAGCGGAAGTTTCAGTTGATCAACGGTGAGTGTGCGTCCTTCGCAGTCTTTAAACATGCGTGACTTTTTAAGATGCTCAACTAGACAAGTCTCTGTTCGATCTGCTGGGTACGCGTAGTAAATCTGCCAACCCTTCGCCGGGTTGTCACCAGTGTGATCAATCACGATCGAACGCTTGCCAGTTGCGTCGCGCAAGTCTGGATACAAAATTGGGCCATCTTGATCGATGCTTTTGGCGACATCTTTTACTTCCCCAATTTCGAAAGTCTGTGGAAGCGTTTCTGGTCGGCTCTGGCGATTGTTGGTTGATGTGCTGGCCAAAATCCAGGTCACACCAAAAAGCAGAGCAAATCCGACGATTCCAGCGACTATTGGCATTACTGCACGAGCAATTGGCGATGTGAATTCGATACGGCGCATGTCGTAAGGTTAATAAGTCGTGAAACGAAATTATCGAGTCGTTGTTGCAAAACCTGGCCTAGACGGCCATGACCGTGGGGCCAAGACGATTACGCGCGCCCTGCGAGACCATGGATTTGAGGTTATTTACACGGGGTTGCATCAAACACCTGAGCAGATTGCCGAAACCGTGCTGCAAGAAGATGCTGATGCAATTGGTTTGTCGCTGCTTTCAGGGGCTCATCTGACGCTGTTTCCGCGGGTCATGGACGAATTGCGAACTCGAAAACTCGGCGATGTATTGATTTTTGGCGGTGGCGTTATTCCCGAAGAAGATATTGCAATTCTCAAGCAACAAGGTGTCGGTGAAATTTTTGGACCTGGTTCATCGCTCGGCGAAATCGCAAAATGGTTAGAGTTGGCGCTTGACACAAGCACCAAATAGGCAAAATTAAAAAAGGAAGTTCGTGGATTTATTTGAATATCAAGGAAAGCAATATTTCGCGCGTTACGACATCGCCCTATCTGCAGGTGGTGTTGCATTAACTGTTGACGAGGCAGTGAACCAAGCCGAACTGGCGCAATATCCAGTTGTGATCAAAGCCCAAGTACAAGTCGGTGGCCGCGGCAAAGCAGGTGGAATCAAATTAGCCAACAACGCAGAAGAAGTTCGCACGCACGCGACCAATATCTTGGGCATGGATATCAAAGGATATGTTGTCAAACGGATCTGGGTTGAACATGCATCAGATATTGCCGAAGAATATTATGCGTCGTTCACGCTCGACCGCTCTGCCAAGCGACATCTGCTGATGCTCTCGGCACAAGGTGGAGTTGAGATCGAGCAAGTTGCAGTCACCGACCCAACTGCAATCGTCAAGTTATATGTCAATCCGATTGAAGGTTTGAGTCTTGAAACTGCTCGACGCGCAGTTGTCGACGCGCAAATTTCGCAAAAAGCAATCGACGGTGTTGCAGCAATGCTCGTCAAACTTTATGAGTGCTTCACAAAAGGTGATTGTGATTTGGCTGAAATTAATCCACTAATTTTGAAACCAAACGGTGAGGTGCATGCACTCGATGCCAAGGTGACACTCGACGATAATGCAGCGTTTCGGCACCCCGAGTGGGATGAATACCGAGCCACCGAAGAACTTGACGAGCGAGAGAAACTTGCCCGCGAAAAAAATCTGCAATACATCGGTCTTGACGGCACAGTCGGCATCATTGCCAACGGCGCAGGGCTGGCGATGAGCACGCTTGATGTTGTCAATCAAGTCGGTGGTAAAGCTGCAAACTTTTTAGACATCGGTGGCGGCGCAAATGCCGAACTGATGACGGCTGCGTTAGAAGTGATTAACTCGGACACGAAAGTCAAAAGTATTTTCATCAATATTTTTGGTGGCATCACCCGCGGTGACGAAGTCGCTAAAGGCATCGTCGAAGCGATGAAGCGCGTTAAATTGCGCGCACCGATCGTGATTCGCCTCGACGGCACGAATGCCATCGAGGGCCGCGAGATTATTGCCAATGCTGGCATTGACGAGTCGCAATTAATGTCGCGTTCAACAATGCTCGAGGCTGCTCGAGTCGCGGTTGAACTTGCAGGAAAGAACTAGCAACATGGCAATTTTTGTCAACGAAAACACAAAAGTTCTTGTACAGGGGCTAACTGGCGGCCAAGGGCGGTTTCACGGTTTACGCAATCGTGATTACGGCACGCAAGTCGTCGCAGGAGTAACCCCAGGTAAAGCGGGTCAAGATGTCGAAGGAATACCTATATATGACAGCGTTGACGCAGCCGTCGCGGCAACGCAAGCAACGGCATCGTTTATTGCAGTGCCACCCAAGGCCGCGCCCGCGGCAATTCTTGAGGCCGCTCGTGCCGGAATTGGCTTCATTGTTTGCATTACCGAGGGCGTGCCAGCGCAAGATGAAGCGCGAGTGTTTGCAACTTTGCAGCGCGATTTTCCAAAGACACGATTGCTTGGGCCAAACTGTCCCGGCATTATTAGCCCAGGTAAATGCAACATCGGAATCACCGCAGGAGAGATCGCAGCGTTACCAACCAAGACTGGACCAAATGTCGGCATTGTTTCGCGTTCAGGCACTTTGACATATCAGGCGCTTTACGAACTAAAACAATTAAATATTGGTGTGTCGACTTGTGTTGGCATTGGTGGCGATCCCGTGCCCGGTACTTCGTTCGTTGATTGTCTGGCCGAGTTTCAATCTGATCCAGAGACGCACGCAATAATTATGATCGGAGAAATTGGTGGCTCAGCCGAGGAGGAAGCTGCAGAGTTCATTACAAATCATGTAACAAAACCGATGAGTGCTTATATTGCAGGTGTCACAGCACCCGCTGGCAAAAAAATGGGTCACGCTGGGGCGATTGTCTCGGGCGGCAAGGGCACCGCACAAGGCAAGATGGATGCGTTGCGAAATGCTGGCGTGATGATCGGGTTGAATCCGACTGAGGCTTGTGAATTGATGTCTCAAATAGTTACGGCACTTTAGGCTCGCGTTCGCCAACTCGTTAATCGTCTAGGATTTAGCGTCGCTAAGTAGCAATAACCGATGAACAAACGCCCTGAACTCTTGACATATATTCCATCGCTAGATGGCATTCGAGCACTTTCGGTGCTCGCAGTGATTATCTACCACGCCAACAAACTTTGGTTGCCTGGCGGGTTTCTTGGTGTCGAAGTTTTCTTTGTGATCAGCGGATATTTAATCACGCTGTTGCTTCTCGTCGAGAACGAAAGAAACGGCTCAGTCAATTTGGGGCAGTTCTGGATGCGCCGGGCAAGACGGTTGCTGCCTGCGCTTTGGGTGTTGTTGATCGGAGTAATCGTGTTCGCCTCGTTGTTTCAACGAGAAATGCTTGGCACTCTTCGCGGTGATGTTATTGCCGCTGTCTTGTACGGCTTCAATTGGTTTCAGATTTGGGGTGGAACAAGTTACTTCACTTCGTTCGAATTTGTACCGTTGCGTCATTTGTGGTCGCTTGCAGTTGAAGAACAGTTTTATTTAGTCTGGCCCCTTGTGATGTTGATCGTCACCAAACTCGGTAAACGCAAATTGCCAGGTGTTGGTCTTTTATTTTTTGGTCTGTCGGTCGCAGTGGCTATCTATATGGCCGTGATGTATCGGTCGGGGACAATTTCGACAATCGACCAAACTCCAGAACAGTTCATGTCGCTTTTTGGTCAGTCTGTTTCGCGAATTGATTTCTTGTTTCTCGGCACGCTTTCGCGCTCGGGCGGTTTGTTGCTCGGGGCTGCACTGGCAATTTGGTGGCGGCCATGGTTGATTAAACGATCTCAAGCCGGCACACAAGGAAGCATCTTTGACCTGATTGGGCTCGTCGGGATAATCGCACTCGTTGTAATGATGTTTAAATTTCAAACTGTCATCGAAGGAACCGACGCTGGCACGGTCGGCTATGACTTTTTGTTTCGTGGCGGCTTTCTTGCCGTAGATCTTGCCAGCGTTGCGGTCATCGCTGCTGCGGTTCATCCGTCATCACAGTTCATTTCGCGCACTTTAGGCAACCCAGTCTTAGTTTGGCTCGGTCGCCGGTCGTATGGCTTCTATCTATTTCATTGGCCAGTGTTTCAGTTTTATCGTCGTTTTGCAGGCAAAGGTTTGACAGCGTATGAGTTCGGCGCTTTAGTAATCATCGCTCTCGGGCTTACTGAACTGAGTTATCGGTTTATTGAAACACCGGTTCGACACGGGGCAATTTCGCAAGGGTGGCGAAATTTTAGAAGGTCTGACTACGGCAACGATATTGCAAAGCGTCAGCGCACGATTCTGTTGTCGGCAGCTTTCGCAGTGTTGCCCGTATTTGGCGTTGTCAGTTTGGCAACGGCCAACGTGCAACTCGACGAAATTGCCCAGAACCTAACAGACAATCAACAAAATGTCGTCAATCTACTTAACTCGAGTACAACCGTGCCGCAAATTGTTATCTCTGGCACAACAATTCTTGGGCAAGCGCCAACTGCGCCAGCGAGTCTTGACGGACAACCGATTGATATTTTGGCGATCGGCGATTCTGTGATGCTTGGTGCAGCAAATGTGCTGACCGAGCGTGGTGTCACGGTTGATGCATTAAAGAGTCGCCCTTTTCGCCAGGCACTTGAGATTGCCAACTATATGAAGTCAATAAATCGTTTGGGCTCGGTGGTGATTATTCACCTGGGTACAAATAACACGGTTGACGAATTAACGCTAAACGAAATTATGGTGCCACTCAAAGATGTGCCACTCGTACTATTCGTCAATGTTCATGTGCCCAGCGAGGCTCGACAGAATACAAATAATCTTTTGTTGAATGCAATGCCAGCGCGTTTTGAAAATGTCAAAGTGTTCGACTGGAACGCAGTGGCAACTGCCCACCCCGAGTATCTCTACAGTGACGAGACGCATATCCGTTTTGAGGGACAAAAGGTTTAGGCGGATTTAATGATGCAAGCAATTGGACGACCTTAACTTTTACCGTAGGCTTGGGCGCTATGACTACACCAGTTCGAATCACAGTTACAGGCGCCGCAGGACAAATCGGGTATGGAATTTTATTTCGTATCGCATCCGGGCAAATGCTCGGACCAAACACGCCGGTAATTTTGCAACTACTTGAAGTAACGCCGGCACTTGGGGCGCTCAACGGTGTGAAAATGGAGCTTGATGATTGCGCCTATGCGCCACTCGTTGATGTGATCACAACTGACGACGCAAACCTCGCATTTGGTGACACGGACATTGCGTTGTTGATTGGTGCGATGCCACGCAAAGATGGCATGGAGCGCGCAGACTTGTTGACAGCCAACGGCGGCATCTTTAAACCACAAGGTATTGCAATTGCAAAAAATGCTAAAAAAAATGTCAAGGTATTGGTTGTCGGCAACCCAGCAAATACAAATTCGTTGATCGCGATGAGCAACGCTTCGGGTATTGATCCAAAACAATTCACGGCGATGACGCGTTTAGATCACAACCGTGCAGTTGCCCAACTTGCGCAACGCCTCGGCAAGCCAGTTACTTCGGTCAAAAAAATGACAATCTGGGGCAATCATTCGGCATCGCAGTATCCAGATCTCTATAACTGTGAGGTTGACGGCAAAAATGCGGCAACTTTGGTTAATGACGAAGCGTGGATGCGCGATACTTTTATTCCGACTGTTGCCAAGCGTGGCGCAGCGATCATTAAGGCGCGAGGTTTGTCTTCAGCGGCTTCTGCCGGCACTGCAGCAATGGATCATGTGCGCAACTGGGTGCAGGGCACACCAGCGGGTGATTGGGTCAGCATGAGCGTGCCTTCTGACGGCAGTTACGGTGTGCCGGCGGGTTTGATTTCGTCGTTTCCATGCACATGCGCCAATGGTGAATACAGCATCGTTCAGGGCTT
>CAMCZA010000030.1 GCA_945885515.1 Ferrithrix thermotolerans DSM 19514
CCAATAAAAACGCTGCCAGATGTCAGCGAATCGAGGCCCGCGATGCAGTGCATCAGTGTTGATTTGCCCGAGCCGCTTGGGCCCATGATCGCGCTGAATTTGCCACGCTCAAAACTGACACTGACATTGTCGAGGGCACGAACTTCGCTCTCGCCACCGCCATAAATTTTAGATGCCGAGTCGGCGCGCGCCGCAATATTTGTAATAGTCATGACGCCTAATTCTAATCCGTGGACTAGAGGCTTATTTTGGCTGTGGAAGAACTCTCAGATAACTTTTGATTGTTTTCCATCCCTGTGGAAACAATTTTTTTGCATCTTCATCGGACACGGCGCCACCGATAATTACATCTTGGCCGTTTTGCCAGTTCGCCGGCGTTGCAACTTTATGTTTCGCAGTCAGTTGCAGCGAGTCGATGACACGCAAGACTTCGTCGAAGTTGCGACCTGTTGATGCAGGGTAGGTGATTGAAAGTTTTACTTTTTTATCTGAGCCAATGACGAAAACGCTGCGAACAGTAAGTGTGTCATTGGCGTTTGGGTGAATCATGTCGTAGAGATTGCTGACATTGCGATCTGAGTCACCAATCATCGGAAAATTGACTGGCGTACCTTGAGTCTCGGCGATGTCGGCCTCCCATTTGACGTGTGACTCAACAGAATCAACCGACAAACCAATAACTTTCACATTTCGCTTTTCAAATTCTGGTTTGATTTTTGCCACATACCCCAACTCGGTTGTGCAGACCGGTGTGAAGTCTTTTGGATGACTAAAAAGTACGCCCCACGAATCGCCTAGCCATTCATGAAAAGAGATTTCGCCCTGAGTCGTATTGGCTGTGAAGTCTGGAGCGGTATCGCCTAAACGGATTGTCATGATTTTGAGTTCCTTTTGCTTAAAGATCTTGAGTGATGGGATTTTCGGATTGCAGGCGACGAATCGTATCTTAATCCCGACTAATTAAGTCAACTTTGAGCATATTTCCTCTTGCGGCTCATTAAATAGTGCGACACCTTGGGCATATGGTGATCACAGATGAATAGTTCCCCACTTGGTTTTAGTCGCTGGCGTTCGCGCGTGGCGATTGTGTCAATGGTTGCTGTTTGCACGCAATTGCTGCCCGCCCAGTTGGTTGGGGCTGACGCACCAACTGATGATTACATCGTTATGTTTTCGGATAATACAGATTTGCAAGCCAAAATTTCTAAAGAGGCTCGACTTGGCAATTCAATTAGTCAAGTTTTTGATAATGCAGCGAATGGTTTCGTTGCTGAACTTGATTCTGCAGATGTGCGCCGACTCAAGGCAGATCGTGAAGTATTGGTTGTTGAACTCGACCGTGTGATCAAACTTGACGACGAGTCTGCAACTACAACGAGCACTACTAGCGCACCGACAACTACTAGCACGCCAACAACGACGAGTTCAACGAGCACGACTAGCACGACGAGTGCGCCAACTACGACGACTAGCTCATCTAGTTCGTCTAGCGCATCTAGCTCATCTAGTACATCTAGCTCAACAACGAGCTCATCGAGTTCAACTAGTCCAACGACAAGCACATCTAGTTCAACAACTAGCTCGACGACCAGCACGACAACTAGCACCACGACATCTAGCACCACGACTAGCACGACTACTACAACAACTGTGCCGACTTCGATCAGCGAATTTGATGAGCCTCTCGCCAACTCGTACATCATTACGTTGCGTTCCGATGTTCCAGCCCAACAGTTTGCAATCGCTGAGCGTGGTCTGGGCGTCAATGTTCTGCAAGTCTTCACCCAAGCAATCAATGGTTATGTTGCGGTTCTAACAACTTCGGAAAAAGAAAGACTTGAAAAAGATACGAGCGTTCAAAGCATTGAACAAGACTCGCTGGTCACGGTTGATGGCGACCAAGCAAATCCACCTTCGTGGGGGTTAGACCGCATCGATCAACGCGGTGTTACTCTCGATTTAAATTACTCATACAACTTCACCGGAGTCGGAGTCAATGCATATGTGATTGACACCGGTGTTCGCGCCGATCATTCACAGTTCTCTGGTCGTGTTTCAGTTGGCTACACATCAATTGGTGATGGTCGTGGTTCGGCTGACTGCCATGGGCACGGCACACATGTCGCAGGAACTATCGGTGGTTCAACATATGGTGTTGCAAAATCGGCTTCAATTGTGCCGGTTCGTGTGCTCGGTTGCAGAGGCAGTGGCTCAACTTCTGGGGTGATAGCCGGTATCAACTGGATGATTACACATCACATCGCAGGTGTACCTGCAGTTGCCAACATGAGTCTTGGCGGTTCAATTTCATCTGCGATGAACCAAGCGGTGGCAAACGCCGTCGCCGATGGCATAACTATGGTTGTTGCTGCTGGCAACAACAACAGTCTGGCTTGTCGTTATTCGCCGGCTTCTGCACCAGAAGCCATCACAGTAGGCGCAACAACTTTGGTTGATGCCCGTGCGAGTTATTCAAATTATGGTAACTGCTTAGATATTTTCGCGCCAGGTTCAAGCATTGTTTCTTCTTGGTTTTCGTCTTCAAACTCGATTCGATCTTTGTCAGGAACATCAATGGCCTCTCCGCATGTCGCGGGTGCGGCAGCGTTGTTACTTGAAGCCGACTCAACAATGTCACCAGCCCAAGTCGCTGCAAAATTAATTACATTCGCCACACCTGACGCTGTTAGTAGTGCTGGCTCTGGTTCAGTGAATTTATTGGTTTACACGAAATCGACTTGGTCAGCTCCCGTGCCAATCGCACCGAGTGTGCCTAGAGATCTAACTGCAATCGGTGGCAATGCATCGGTAGTTCTAAGTTGGGTCGCGCCAACTTCGAGCAACGGCAATGCTGTCACAGATTATGTAATTGAATATTCGTCAAATAGTGGCGCAACTTGGTCAACATTTAACGACGGTGTCTCAGCATCAACCTCTGCAACTGTCACAGGCCTAGTTAATGCAACTGCGTATTTGTTTAGGGTGAGCGCTGTAAGCAGTGCGGGCACTAGTGATCCATCAAGTACTGCGACTGCAACTACTGGTGTACCAGGTGCGCCGTCATCACTTATGCCAACTGCACTAAACACAAGTATTCGTTTGACATGGAGTGCTCCTGCGTTAAATGGTGGTTCGGCGATAACAGATTATGTCATTGAATATTCCAGCGATGCCGGCGCGAACTATTCGGTTTTTGCCGATGGTGCATCAACTTCGCTTTCAGCCACAATCACAGGGTTGACAAATGGAACTTCATATTTATTTAGAGTCAAGGCTGTCAACACAATCGGCACTGGTCCCGCTTCAGGTGTCATTTCGGCAATTCCATGGAGTGTTGTAGTTACAAGCGCCCCACGAGATGTTGTAATTTCATCAGTTTCGCTAGGACAATTGGTCGTCAGATGGACAGCACCGCTTACCGATGGTGGAAGCTCGGTACTTGACTACATCATTGAATACTCGAGCAACTCGGGTACTTCATGGTCGGTCTTCCCCGACAATTTCAACACTCTTACATTCGTTAATGCTGCTGGTCTGACAAACGGCACTTCCTATATTTTCAGAGTTAGTGCAGTCAACGGCGCGGGAACAAGCGCGGTTTCTGCTTCATCGGCAGCAGCCGCACCTGGCATTCCATCCGAACCGTGTTGTGTTGATGATGCACTAGTTGGGCCTGGGTATGTTGCAATTCGTTGGGGTGCACCAACTTCTAACGGTGGTTCACCAATAACCAACTATGTCATCGAATACTCAGTCAACGATGGCGTGACTTGGACAACTTGGGGTGGTTGGACGGGCGTAGTTGGTTGTGTATGCGCAAATGTCAATCGCACGGTCAGTCCGCTTGCCGATGGTGTCGCACATCGCTTTCGCGTTCGTGCGCAAAATGCGATCGGACTGAGTTTGCCTTCGGAACCCTCAGATGCGTCTACTCCGTGGACACCGATTGCCCCTGGTGCACCGACAAGTCTTACTGTTACTGCGCGAACGGGTCAAGTAGACCTTGATTGGGAAGAACCAACATCTGATGGCGGCGCTTTCATCACCGATTACATAATCCAATATTCAACAAACTCCGGCGCAACATGGATAACTCATGTTGACGGAGTAAGCACAACAACTTTCGTTTCAATTCGCACTCTCAGTGTTGGTGTCAGTCATATTTTTCGCGTATCGGCAACGAACTCGGCAGGCACCGGTGTTCCGACAAATCCGACCACACCGATAACAACAGTTGGGTCACTTTCGAATGATCCGTTCTCTGGTGCGACAGCGATCACGGGTGCAACTGGTCTTACTGAAAGCTCAACTCTCACCGCAACGCGCGAATCTGGTGAACCGACTCACGGCGGCTATGCACCGAGTGCATCTATTTGGTACAAGTGGGTTGCAACCGAAACCGGCACTTTAGTTTTAACAACTTTGACTAGCAACTTTGACACGTTGCTCGGCGTCTACACAGGTTCGAGCGTGAACGCATTAACGACAGTTGCGGTTAACGATGATGCAGTCGGCGAAACCGGAACATGGAGTCGTGTAACCGTTGCTGTCAGAAGTGGTACGACATATCAAATTGCATTAGATGGTTACAGCGGTAAAAAAGGTTCCACACGCCTCAATTGGCAATACACCGCGGCGCCAGTGCCCCAAGCGCCGAGTGCACCACAAAATGTTCGAGCAAGTGCAGGAAATGCGCTCGCAACTTTATATTGGCTTGCGCCATCAAGTGACGGCAACTCAACGATTACGAGTTATACCGCAACTTCATCGCCAGGCGCTAAGACGTGCACAACAACGGGTGGTCTTAGTTGTGTAATCAATGGATTAACCAACGGCGTCTCGTACACCTTTACGGTAACTGCAACCAATTCAGCCGGAACATCAGCAGTTTCGACTGCATCTAGTGCTGTGACTCCGTCGGCTGATTCTGATTCTGGAGTAACTGCAATGTCGTGGGGGTTAGACCGCGTTGATCAGCGCAACCTGCCATTGAACAATCGATATTCGCGAAATTATTCAGGCGCTGGCGTCAACGTCTACATCATTGACACCGGAATTCTGTCTAGTCATGGCGAGTTTGGTGGGCGAGTAACTTCGGGTTACAGCTCAATCTCAGATGGCCGCGGTTCACAAGACTGTCACGGTCACGGCACTCATGTCGCTGGCACAGTCGCTGGTTCAAATTATGGTGTTGCCCCGAGCGCCTCACTGATTGCGGTTCGTGTTCTTGACTGCAACGGTTCTGGTTCAACATCAGGTGTAATTGCAGGAATCGACTGGGTAGTTGAGAATCACCAAAGTGGTGTTGCTGCTGTTGCCAACATGAGTCTGGGTGGTTCTCGCTCGGCTGCGCTTGATCTTGCAGTAGCTCGTGGTGTTGCTGATGGTGTTGTGTTCGTTGTCGCTGCCGGCAACTCGAACGCCGACGCCTGCAACTATTCACCGGCAGCAGAATCATCGGCAATAACGGTTGGCTCGACGACTACATCCGATGGTCGATCTTCTTTTTCTAATTATGGTTCGTGCGTAGATGTTTTTGCACCTGGTTCAAACATCACTTCGTCTTGGTCTACATCAAATAGTGCAACAAATACAATTTCTGGTACATCAATGGCTGCGCCACATGTTGCTGGCGTTGCTGCCTTGGCGCTGAGTGCTAATTCATCGCTGTCAGTTTCTGGTGTCGGAGCGTGGATTACTTCATCGGCGACTTCAGGTGTTGTCGTTGGTCCTGGTGCTGGCTCGCCAAACCTCTTGGCTTATTCATTGTTAAGTGCTTCGCCACCAGCGGGTTCATCAACTGGTGCAACAACTACTACATCTACAACTTCTACGACTTCTACGACATCTACGACATCTACGACTGTGCCTAGCCGTCCAACTATTAGTTGGACACTTGCAAACGGAGTTGTTGAATTTAACTTCACTTGTGTGGCATGGCACGCAACAAGTGGAGTGCTGGCAACTAACGCATCACTAACCAACATTGTTGCTCGTGCCAGCGGCTCGGGTAATGGCACCGTGTGTGGTGGTGGCTACGGAATGTTACAAATTGGAGAACTTGATACCGGCGTCACTTACTATGCCTCGGCAACAGTTACTGATTCGCGTGGTTCGGCAACAAGCACTTATTCGTTCACTAACGGTGTGGTTAGCACAACGACAATTCCAACAGCAGTCACAACTACAACACCACCATCATCGGGTGGCGGTGGCGGCGGCGGCGGTGGTGGCGGTGGTGGCGGTGGCGGAAGCCGTGCAACTACGACGACTGCTCTAATTCGATCGTTGATTCCTGTCAATACGTTTACGTCGTTGCCGAATTTAAACGGTGTCATTCCAAACATTCCAAATGTTCTGCCAACGGGTGCAGCAAATCCGGCTGTGCCGAGCGGTTTTCAAAATTCAAATAACGATAATTTGAATCGCCCAACACTTGGTCAGCCAATACCGCCACTACCAATTGACACTCGACCAGCCGCGGCGACCGCTCGAGCAGTCGGCAATGCAGTGACATTTAAAGTGACAGCTAAAGCTGGTGCGACAGTCAACATTTACCGCAACGGAATACTTGTCAGCACTGTGCCAGCCGCTGCCGCTGCTGCGATCAAGGTTTCTGATAACCCTGGTGGGGTAAACACCTTTCAAGTGGTGGTAGTAGACAAAAATGGTGAGATTACGGCATCTCCAAAAAAGACTGTCGCAGTGCAAGGCGGTTCAACTAACACCGGCTCAACTGGTTCTAGGGCGAAACCAAACGCTGGTTCTAAGACTGCGACTTCTAAGACTGCGACTTCTAAGACTGCGACTTCTAAGACTGCGACTTCTAAGACTGCGACGTCCAAAGCTGGCAAATAAGCCGTGTGACGAGTGTTCAACTGGGTCGGCTAGTCAAAATTGAAGCAGTCCAACTAATGTCGTGCTCATGACTGAACTTGTTGCCCCCGCAAACCTCGCAAAAACACTTGGCGAATTAAAAAAATCCGGATGGAAGTCGATCACAGTTAAAGAAGAAGTCCGCAAGAATTCTGTTGACCGAATTTCAGCGGGTCGAGAATTATTTGCTGGAGTGCTCGGCTTTGAAGAAACAGTAATGCCACAACTTGAGAACGCTTTACTTGCTGGTCACGACATTGTGTTTCTTGGCGAGCGCGGACAAGCCAAGACGAGAATGATTCGCTCACTTATATTTTTACTCGACGAGTGGATGCCGATTGTTGCAGGGAGCGAAATCAACGATGACCCTTATGCACCAGTGTCGCGTCAATCGCGTGAACTAGTTGCTCAACAGGGCGACGCCACGCCAATCTCATGGGTGCATCGCAGTCTGCGCTACGGAGAAAAACTTGCCACCCCAGATACATCTATTGCCGATCTGATTGGCGAAGTTGACCCGATCAAGGTTGCCGAAGGCCGCTACCTTAGTGACGAACTGACTTTGCACTACGGGTTAGTACCGCGTTGTAATCGTGGAATTTTTGCAATCAATGAATTGCCAGATCTCTCAGAGCGAATTCAAGTGGGTTTGCTGAATGTGCTCGAGGAGCGTGATATTCAAATTCGCGGATACAAAATTCGTTTGCCGCTTGACATTATGTTGGTTGCATCAGCCAACCCCGATGACTATACGAACCGTGGACGAATTATTACCCCACTCAAGGATCGATTCGGCAGTCAAATCCGAACCCATTATCCACTTGATATTGAAACCGAAATTGCCGTTGTCCGCCAAGAGTCGCGCCCTGCAAGCATCGGCACGGTCGAAGTTCGAATTCCAAGATTTATGGAAGAAGTTATCGCCACGATAAGCCATCTGGCTCGTGCCAATAGTCAGGTCAATCAACGCAGCGGTGTGAGCGTGCGATTAACCACAAGCAATCAAGAATTGTTGTGCGCAAATGCAGTTCGACGAGCGTTACATGCGGGCGAAACTGATGTTGCTCCGCGAGTTTGTGATCTGGATGCACTCGTCGCATCAACTGCGGGCAAACTTGAAATCGATGCTGTCGAAGATGGTCGTGAAGGTCAAATCTTTGAACAACTGGTGCGCGGTGCGGTACTTCAGGTATTTAAACAGCACAGCACTCTAGAAAATCTTCGCCAAGTCACAGAAGAGTTCGGCGAAGGAGTGGTCGTACAAACCGGTGAAGATATTGCATCGGCAGATTTTGTTTCGTTGCTTGAAAAGATGCCTTCGCTTCGAGTCGCCGTGAACGGTCTTATTGATGGTGATGAGTCTCCGGCGGTCATTGCCAGCGCTATTGAGTTTGTGCTCGAGGGCTTGCATCTCTCGAAAAGATTGAACAAAGACGCCACAGGTGGGCGTGCTGTTTACCGCGCAAAAAACTAACTACTAATTGGCTTCTGCTTTCGAATTTCAGTTGTGTCTTGTCGTTCGGCGATAACTGGTTGTCCAACGAGAACGCAAATATCAACCGGCTCCGCGAATCCATGCAATTTGATTGCTTCATGTGGCATGGCTTTGACCCCTTGTGGAAGATTGAAAACCTGATCAGCCGGAATCAGTACTCCGGTGTCAGATGCTGAATCGCAAAGTCTTGCCGCAAGATTTGGAGCACGACCAATGTAGTCATCGCCTTCAAACAGCATTGTGTCGCCAGTGGCAATACCGATTCGCAGCTTTAGAGGATCGCAAACAGTTTCGGCACGACGATCAAGCTCCATGGCGAAGGTGATTCCTTCAATCTGTTCAACGGCAACTGCCATCAAGCCGTCACCAAGAAATTTGTCGATCCGAACACCGCGTTCTGAAGCAATTGCACGAGCCACCGTTCGAAACTCGGCCAGCAGCTTGGTGGCCTTTCGATCGCCCTCAGTTTCCATGTAGTTTGTGAAACCTGATAAATCCACGAAAATAAATGTGCGAGGAAATCTCATACGAGTTATCAGTCTACGGCTGACGGTACTAGCGTGCGCTTATGACTGCTCGTTTTAATTATTCGCGATGGGACGGGACACAGCGCGGATTTGAGTTTGATTCTCAGAGCATCGTCGATGAAATAACTGACGATCTTCTATATCACGGTGATGTTAATGCCGCGCTTCGTCGTCTGATGCAAGAAGGGATGCGCAACGAACGCGGAGAACAATTAATGGGACTTCGTGAAATGATGCAAAAATTGCGTGAGCGTCGCGAAGAGATCAAAGACCGTGGAGATCTCGGCGGTGTTTACAGCGAGATTGCCGCTGAACTTGACGACTTAGTAGACGAAGAACGGCATGCGATCGACGATGCCCTGAAATCAGCCGAGAAATCTGGCGATCAGCGTCGCGCTGAAGTGGCCAAAGAATCTGCGCAAGAACACAATTTTCGCCTGGACATGTTGCCAAGCGATCTAGCGGGCAAAATTAGCGAGCTTGAACATTACGATTTTCAATCAGATGCGGCCCGACAAAGGTTTGAGGCACTTCTTGAAAAACTTCGTCAACAGATGATGCAGCAGATGCTTGACCAGATGTCTGGTGCAGTAGAAAATCTAACTCCACAAGATATGCAGCGAATGAAGGACATGATGGCTGCCTTGAACGAGATGCTTGAGTCTCGTGAGCGTGGCGACGAACCCGCGTTTGATCAGTTCATGGAGAATTTTGGTGATTTCTTTCCTGAGAATCCGCAAACGCTGGACGAATTACTTGAAATTATGGCCCAACGAATGGCAAATGCCCAAGCAATGTTGAATTCAATGACCCCAGAACAACGCGATCAGATGCGCCAACTCAGCGAAAAACTCTTGGACGATATGGATTTGCGCTGGCAAATGGATCAACTCGCACAAAAACTTCAAGGCATGTTTCCGCAAAAGGGCTGGGGTCAGTCCCACGAATTCACAGGTGATGACCCTATGGGTTTTGGCCAGGCGATGCAGTCGATGCAGGAACTTGGTGACCTTGATCAATTGGATAATCTGTTGCGCAATGCCTCCTCGCCGACGGCATTGGCAGAAGCCGATCTTGATCGGGTTCGTCAAATGTTGGGCGAAGACGCAGCAAGGTCTCTCGAGCAAATGTCTCAACTAACCAAGAAGTTGAAAGATGCCGGGCTGATTGATCAGGTTGAAGGAAAACTCGAACTCACTCCTCGGGGATTGCGCAAAATTGGCGCAAATGCCCTGCGCGATGTATTCGGATCACTTGAAAAAGATCGACTTGGTCAGCATCAAGTTGAGCGACTCGGTGTCGGACACGAACGAACTTACGATACAAAGCCATACGAATACGGAGACCCGTTTCAATTAGATCTGCAGCGAACTCTGCGTAACGCGCTCCAGCGACAAGGTGCAACGATTCCACTCAAATTGTCGGCTGATGATTTTGAAATCGAACAAACAGAACATCTAACTCGGTCATCAACGGTGTTGATGCTTGATCTTTCGTTGTCAATGCCGATGCGAGATTATTTTCTTCCTGCAAAAAAAGTTGCAATGGCGTTGCACTCTTTAATGAGCACACAGTTTCCGCGCGACTATTTGGGTATTGTTGGTTTTAGCGAGGTAGCGCGAGAATTGGCGCCACAGCAATTGCCGGAAGTTTCATGGGATTTTGTCTACGGCACCAACATGCAGCACGGATTTATGATGGCTCGCAAAATGTTGGCCCGTCAGAGTGGCACTAAGCAGATAATTATGATTACCGATGGCGAGCCGACCGCACATATTTCTAAATCTGGGGAAGTTTTTTTCAATTATCCACCAGTTCGTGAAACTATTGAAGCAACCTTGAGCGAAGTGATGCGGGCAACCCGAGAAGGCATACGGATCAACACTTTTATGCTTGATGCGTCGCATGCTTTGCAAGCGTTCATCGAGCAAATTACGGCGATAAATCATGGCAGAGCATTTTTTACGAGCCCCGAAAATCTCGGCGAATATTTGCTCGTTGATTTCATCGAACACAAGCGACAACTTTCTCGTCGCGGGGGTTCGCGTCGCGCCGGCTGAGTTATATTTGCATTTCCTCGGATTTGTTGCTAAATTACACCTGTGTAGTTATAGAAGTGTTAGTGCGCTGAAACTTGTGCGCTAACACGAAAGCAATTATTTAGGGGCAAAAATTGGATTTTCGTTCAAGTAAAACATCAAGTAGTGATCATTCCTGGCAAGACGAAGCAAACTGCTTGGGCGTTGACCCCGACCTTTTCTTTCCAGAACGCGGTGCATCGACCCGAGAGGCCAAAGAAGTTTGCCGTGGTTGTGTAGTCAAGAACGACTGTCTTGAATATGCTCTCGAAAATGGCGAGAAATTCGGCATTTGGGGCGGGTTATCTGAGCGCGAACGTCGTCGTTTGCGTCGTCAACGTGCGCAAAATACTCGTGGCACTGCTACCGCCTGAGTTTTAAATTAATTAGTTCTAGTTTTCAATCAAGATTTTGCATCGCACGATTGCGTGCGGCCAGACACCATTCAATAGTTTTTTCTTTGCTCAGATCCAATTCAGCCCATCGCGATTTTGCGATCTGAGTCAACACTCGTGCTGGCACGAGACCGACTAACTCGGCACGATTAATCTCTGCGCGCTTCGCAATTTCGTCAAAAACGAATGCGGGGCCAACTAGATCTGGTGCAATCAAGTTCATACTTACTTGAATCTCGTCACCAAGTTTTAAGCCCAATGTTCGTACTTCACGGCTCCGCAGTTCGCGGGCAATTTTTTGACCATCTTCGATAGTTGAATCCTTCAACCAAACGTTATATGCGACAAGAACTTGTCGCGCTCCAACACAGATCGCACCAGCCGTCGGATGCGCTTTTTTTGGTCCGAAGTCTGGTTGAAGATCGAAGAATGCCCGTTTTCGAATTTCTGGCAAGTCACGCTCCGGGCCATATACGAAACTTGGAATACCTAATTTGCTCGCGGCGAATTCGGCGAACTCATTTCGCGCCATTATCGCCTGTTCGATTGTCGAGTCTTCAAGTGGCACGAAGGGCACGACATCAATGATTCCAATTCGCGGGTGAACTCCAAGATGTTTAGATAGGTCAAATTCTTTGCTACAAAGTTCGGCAAGTTTGTGGGGCGTATTTGCTCCAACAGTTGTGAACACGCTGCGATGATGGTGGTAATCGCTATGGATGTCTAAAACATCATGCCCAAGAGTCCGTCGAATCTGATCAATTGCTTCAATCTGCCGACCTTCACTGATGTTTATTACGCATTCAAGCATCTATAAGTTTTAGCGCACTTTTGGACAACGATGCTAGAGTTCAGGTATGTTCAACGGACCTGAAATCTGGATCATTATTTTGCTCGTCGTAGTGCTGTTTGGGGGCAAGCGCCTTCCAAATATCGCTCGTAACTTAGGCAAGGCTCAAAGCGAACTCAAAAAGGGTCTCGCTGAAGGTGCTGCTGAAGCTAAAAAAGACGAAGCTCCAAAAACTGATACCAAGTAAATCTTCTTTCAACGACCAGCCATAGCTTGGTGGGTCGTTAAGGGATTTTACTCTATTGCGACGATTTTAACTTTCGTTCCAATCACATCTGCAAGAAGACCGCGTCTTTCGTTTGCCGCATAAAGATTAAGTTCATAATCGAATTTTGCTGAAGCCTTAACAAAAATCAGAAGTTGTTCGTCTTCTGCTCTTGTGGTGACCTTTTTGATTCTGCCATCTTGTGTACGATCTAATCCGATTGCAATTCTCAACAACCCGGCAAGCGATCGCACAATATGTTTATCGGCATCTGACAGCAAGGCAAATTCGGGATGCGATTCTTTGGGCACACTCTTGCGGTGATAACGAGCAACTTGTGCAATTATTTCGATCTCACGGTCACTCAGCCCGACGAGTTCTGAGTTGCGAATTACATAATATGAATGCAGATGATGCTTTGAGTGTGATACAACGACGCCGACATTGGCAAGCAATGCCGCTGCCTCCAAATATCGCTGACAGGCCGCATCAAGATTCAGTCGCTTGTGTAAGTTTTCAAAAAGCGAGTTTGCAATTTTGGCAACATTCATGCCGTGTGCAGGTCGATCATCACAACGGTCCGCAAGTTGTCGAACACTGTGTGTCGCAGGGTCAACACCATCTGGGTGGTCAAGTAAATCTTGGCGTTGCAGCGTGTCAAACAATACGCCTTCGCGTAATGCATATTCAGAGTAAACAAAACTTGTAACTCCAAAAGACAGCGCAATCCCCTCTAAAATTATTGCGCCTGCCAAAATAATTTCGGCGCGCGATGAGTCGAGGCCGAAAGCTTTTTCTCGCTGCTTAATTGTCGGTAGATCTGCGATCAAATCAAGAATCTTGGTTAGATCTTGGGTTGAAAACTCGTAGCGATTAAAAGATTTTGGCTCGGCCTCGTGATTTTGCTGTGCAATGAGTTTGGCGATTGCTTCAACAGTGCCAGATGAACCGACTCCGATTTCAAAACCTAGTTGCTTGACAGCCGGTTCGATAGTCGCCAGCATTGAACGAACGAATTTTTGGCAACCACTCACGGCGCTCGGATGTAGCGCGTCGGATCCAAAAAATCTGTCTGTTAATCGAACTGCACCGAGTTTGAAACTTCGAGAAAGTAAAATTTTGTCGCCAGTTGCAACAACAATTTCGGTTGAACCCCCGCCGATATCGCAAAGCAACATCTGCTGATCGCCGAGACCAATTGCATGCCTCGCCCCAAGATGGATCAGTCGAGCCTCTTCAATCCCGGAAATGACTTCAATTTCAACACCAGCCTCTTTTCGGGCTCGCTTAATGAACTCATTACGATTTTCGGCCTCACGAACCGCGCTTGTGGCTACTGCCCGAAGTTTGGCATTATGAACCTCAGATATTTCGCGCATCCGTTTCAACGAGGCGATCCCGCGATTCATTGCGTCTTGGCCGAGTTGTTTCATATCGCCTGAACCGTGGCCAAGTCGAATTACTTCTTTTTGGTTCGTCACTACCTCAAATCCAGTGGCAACTGGTTTGGCTACGACAAGGTGAAAACTATTTGTACCGATATCTAATGCGGCAATGATTTCATCTGATTTAGACCACACAACCACCCATCTTAGAAGAGGATTGTTTGACGGTAGGATTAAAAATTCATACGGCGAAATATAAAGAAACTGAGAACAAAAAAATGACAAACTTTGCTGAACAGACACCTTTAAATGAACCACCGCGTGGTCATGCTCGTATAGTTTTTCTCGGTTCAGTATCACCTCATTGGGAGGTTTACGGTGATTATGGCGATCAGAATATGCTTGAAGAGTTTCGAGCACGAGTTTTGGCCCGTTTAATTCTTTTGCCAAGAAACGATCCACAATTTCGTCGCAATCAAGAGCGTGTCAGCAAAGATGCCGAGCGCGAACGAATCAGCATTGAATGGGAACTTGGCTATCCAGTTGCCGCAAACGCAGAAGTCGCCCCAGCAACACCAGCCGAATAGGCAATTGCCAAACGTTGGATAATCGATGTCGCTGAGGTGAAATCTAAGTGACTTCTTGGCTAAATAGATTGTCGGCGGCTTATCGAACTTCGGTCAATTCGTACGCTGAAGACATCGAATCTAGATTCATAAATCGCGAATTGAGTTGGCTCGACTTCAATGATCGGGTACTTGCGCTCGCCAGTCACGAGAATGTTCCGCTGTTAGAGCGGTGTCGATTTTTATCAATTTGCTCTTCGAACCTTGATGAGTTCTATCAAATTCGTGTCGCGGCACTCAAAGACCAAGTTGCTGGAGAGATTTCAACCAGAACTCCGGACGGTCGGTCTCCGCTTGAACAACTGCAAGAGATTAAAGAGCGCACACAAGACTTCGTTCAGCGTCAAGAAAAAATATGGACAGATGAGATTCTGCCACAACTTGAACTATTCGGTATTCGCGTGCTCGCTTGGTCACAACTTTCTGACCACGAGAAAGCTGATCTCACAAAAGAATTTGACCAGAGAATTTTTCCTGTACTTACACCAATTGCTGTTGATCCTGCGCACCCGTTTCCATATATTTCAAATCTTGCATTGAATTTGGCAGTCGTCGCGAGTGACCCAAATTCAGGTGAGCAGAGATTTGCTCGATTGAAGATTCCAAAGAATATTCCGAGGCTGATGAAGGTAGGAAAAGCAAATAGTTTTGTTTTGCTCGAAGAAATCATTTCGGCAAACCTTTCTCGATTATTTCAGGGGATGAAGATTGAGCAATGTTTTGTTTTTCGTGTCACCCGTAACGCCGACTTATCACTAGACGACGAAGATGCCGAAGATCTGCTTGCCGCAGTCGAAATTGAGTTGCGTCGCCGTCGTTTTGGGCGTGCAGTTCGAATTGAAATTCCATTCGGAACTGCTCAGTCGGTCATTGACTTGATGTGCGAAGAACTTGAACTTGGTGTTGATGACGTGACATTTCATCGCAGCATTATTGAGATGAAGGCTTTGTCACAATTAGTATCGCTTGATTTTTCAGATTTGCGTTTTCAACCCTGGCCTCCATTAACTGCGGGACGCCTGTCTGCCGCCGAATTTAATGGTCTGAGTATTTTTCAAGTGATTCGCGAGCGACAGCTTCTAGTTCATCACCCTCACGAGTCTTTTACATCATCTGTTGAAACTTTTGTTGAACAGGCTGCTAATGATCCAAAAGTGCATTCAATCAAAATGACTTTGTATCGAACATCAGGAGATTCTTTAATTGCCAAGAATCTAGTTAAGGCCGCCGAATCAGGAAAGCAAGTCGCCGTTGTTCTTGAAATCAAGGCGCGCTTTGATGAAGCAAGAAATATTGCGTGGGCTAAAGAACTTGAATTTGCGGGTGTTCACGTAACTTATGGCATCGTTGGTTTGAAAACTCATTCAAAGTGCATTCTGGTAGTTCGTGAAGATGCTGATCAAATGCGTCGGTACGTTCACATCGGGACTGGAAATTACAATTCAACAACAGCTCGGCTATATGAAGACATTGGTTTCTTTACTTGTGAAGAATCAATTGGAGCGGACGCAACCGAACTCTTCAATTATTTAACTGGTTATGCCAAAGACCCGGATTATCTGCGACTAATTGTGGCGCCCCACCAGTTACGACCGCGACTTCTTGAATTGATTCGCCGTGAAGCAACATTCAAGACCGCCGGAAGCATCACTCTAAAACTCAATTCAATTTCTGATCCAACAATAATTGATGCGCTTTATGAGGCAAGTCAGGCTGGAGTGAAAATAGATTTAGTTGTAAGAGGAATTTGTTGTTTGCGCGCTGGGGTTCCAGGACTTTCCGAAAATATCACCGTGCGTTCAATTCTTGGTCGCTATCTTGAGCACTCTCGCATCTATCGGTTTGCCCATGGTTTTGATGATCAGTCGCCGTTGCACCTGATTGGTTCGGCCGATTTGATGGGCCGTAATCTGGACGGGAGAGTTGAAGTTCTTGTGCC
>CAMCZA010000031.1 GCA_945885515.1 Ferrithrix thermotolerans DSM 19514
CAACGTGCGTAATCGCGCCGAGGCCCTTGAAGAGGTCTGAACCTGAGTTGAGTGTGATCAATGGAATTCCTGCAGCGACAACTTTCTTGAGTGCACCATCAAGTGCAGTTGGGTCAGCAAGTGAAACAGCGATACCTTGCACGCCGTCAGTCACTGCTTGCTCAATCATTTGTGCTTGCTCTTGTGCGTTGTTGTTTGCACCCTGGTACAACATTGTGATGCCAAGTGCTGCACCAGCAGCCTCTGCACCCTTTTGAGCGACAGACCAGAACACGCCGTCATCACCGTGGGTGATAACTGCGATTGTGATGTCTTCGCCTGCTGTAACGGTTGCGCTTTCTTCGGTTGCTGAATCAGATGATGAGTCTGATGAACCACCACACGCGGCGAGTGCCAAAAGTGCTACTGCACCCAAGACGACTCCCCATGTTTTTTGGATCTTCATTTACTTTCCCCTTTATGCATAGTTATTCGAGCAGGATGATTCCTGCCCGAAATACGGTAGCCCAAAGACCTGATTGCCACAAGCCAAAATCAATAAATTGACCAGAATTACCAGGTATTTTTAATTAGCTCAATTTTGCTAAAAATCCAATACTTCGGCGTACCCCAGCAGTTGAAATCTTTGAATCACGCGGTTGGTCGCCAACTATCGCCATGTCCTGCTCAAGCACATACCAACCCTCATAGCCGTTCGACTCCATTACCCCGATGGCTTCGGCGATCTTGACGTCGCCATCGCCTGCAGCACAAAACACACCATCACGGGTTGCTTCCATCAAATTTATTTCACCAGCCAAAAATCGTTTCGCAATCTCCATCTTTACGTCTTTCACATGGAAGTGATCGATTCGAGAAAAGTTTTCTCGCGCGAACTTCACGGGGTCAGTGCCGCCAATCAGCATGTGCCCAGTATCGAGCAACCAGCGCACACTCGAGCCAGCGAGAACTCGGTTTACATCGTCTTGCGTTTCAACAAGAGTATTTAAGTGCGGATGCAACACTTGGCGAATTCCATAACTCGCGCAAATCTCATCGACCTCTGCAAATCCGTCAAACATCGCCTGCCACTGGGCATCCGATAATTCAAAACGCTTGCCCCAAGATTCGTCAACTACGACAGCAGTGATAAAAAAACCTTTACCCGTTTCGCTAAGAAGTTTCGCTGAAAAATGAATCGCTTTGCGCATCGCATCGCGTTGAGCAAGATCATGCATTATTAATGGAACAAAAGCACCAACGATTGGCAAACCAAATTCGTTCGCAACTTTTGACACTTCTTCAGGCGTGCTACCCAAATAACCAACTGGGCCTTGCTCGGTTGCTTTAAGACCAACAGCTTTCATCTCGCCGAGCACGGTACGAGCGTCAAGTTGAAATCCCCAATCAGGAACTTCACAAACACCCCACGAAATTGGGTTGCCAACTAGGCGATCGACTACTGACACTTTGGTCTTAGACATGTTATTTACCTCTTGTTGCGACGATTGACGGCTACAAACTAGTAGAAAACTTCGCCATCAACTATCGTTTTCGTAAATCAGAACAAAAAAAATCTCGGCCCGAATAGCGATAGTGCTGACAATCATCTTTGGGATCAACTATCTGCTCCCCGACTCGTGGCCGAGCCACTACGACTCGGTCGTGCTGATCAACTCAGTTGGATGCAAAAGTTCGCCAACACAGACTGTTGGAACAGTAATTGGCAAAGATCTTGTAGTTTCCGTCGCCCATGGAGTTGCGGGCCAGACTTCGACTTCAATTACTACGATCAATGGTCAAGTATTGAACGCAAAAGTAGTTGCGATCGACATCAATCTTGATTTGGCTCTCATATATGTAGACAGCGCAAAGTCAACAACCAAGTTGCTGCCCTTAAAACTCGCTGATGCTATTAAGGGCACTGAGACCCAATTCGTTGCCTTTGAAGATTCAAAACAGTTCGTTCTCTCAGCCAAGATCAATGAAATTCTGCGGATTGACACCGAGGACATTTATCTGAAAAATAAAGTTTCTCGCCCAGGTCTTGAGGTTGAAACGCGAGTGGTAGTTGGCAATTCAGGCGGACCATTAATCAACCGTGAAGGCGAAATCGTCGGTTTAGTTTGGGCGACAAGCCGATCCGAGAAAAACTTGGCGTGGGCAACACGAATTGAAGCAGTCAAAAAGTTGCTCGGACTGATTTCAACTAGCGATCCACAATCAACGACCGCCGAAGTCGTAGCGTGCACGGGGTGAACGGTCTGGATAATCCCCAACGTCAGACCCGATCTCATCGCGCTTATTTTGGGGTGTTCCTGGTTGTTGGTCTAGCTTTCGGATTAGTCGGACCGTCGATCTCACTACTCGCCGAACAAGTTGGCGCCAACCTTGCGTCTGTCGGCATTGTTCTTATCACCTACGGATTCGGCTATGTAGTTGGAACACAAATTTTCGCCCGTGGATATGACCGCGGAATGGGTAACAGATTAATCGGGTGCTCATTGTTGGTCGCGGCAAGTTGCTTTGCTGTTGTCCCATTAGTTTCGGCTCGACTGATTCTGGCTTTGATGTTTTTGCTTTTTGGTGCGGCAGTTTCAACTTCGGACGTGGGATGTAACACGCTGATCGTTTGGGAACTCAAAGAACGGGTGGGGCCGCGACTTGCATTGATGCACACAATGTTTGGAGTTGGCGCCATTTTGAGTCCGCTAATCGTCCGTGGATCAGATGCGATTCGAGGCGATGCCGCATACGCTTTTTGGTTCACATCTGCGTCAATTACAGCGGTAGCGATAGTCGTTCTTTTGCATCGCGCACCACTTGACCCGCACCTTGAGATTCGTCAGAGCGAAACAGACATCACGAATCGACAAATTTTGCTAATTATGAGTTTTTTTCTTGCGTATGTTGCTCTTGAAGTTGTCTTCGTGACTTGGATCTACACCTACGGCATCAAGACCGGCTTATCGAAAAATGCAGCAGCGATTCTTACTTCAACTTATTGGGTTGGTTTTATGCTCGGTCGGTTCGCCACAGTATTTCTATCCAGAAAGAGTCACGGTATTTTGACGATTCAACTCGGAGCACTATTGAACATAGTTGTTTGTGTAGCGCTGTACTTTCGCCTTGACTCAATTTTGCTGCCATGTGCGTTTATCTTCGGTGTCGCTGCGGCGCCACAGTTTCCGTTGATGTTTGGATTCATCGGAAACCGAACATCTCTTTCAGGCAAGATGACCGCACGAATCGTCGGTACTGCCGGTTTGAGTTCAACTACATTGCCATGGCTCGCAGGACAGTTGCTTGAGCGCCTCGGCGTCGCGATATTTCCAATTTTCTTGACTTGCACCGCCGCGATTGTGTTAGTCGCAACAAGACTGATCACCAAAAGTTTTGGCGTAACCGAACATATTTCTAAAACTGTTTAGTTTGTAGAAAAGTTTTCTTCGCGCATTGAGTCACGAAGTTCTCGCATGCCTATTGTCTTGATTTTGTCGCTACCAAGCCATGACAGATAGTTTTTCGAACTAAATATTTCGTACTCTTGGGTGCGCACGTGAAACTGATCTGGTTCGATTACTTCAACTTCGCCTGGCGCATTTGGGTGCAGCGCAGCAAATGTTAAACCAGTTGTATTCTTTGTGAACATTGTTTGATATGCAAGATCATCAAGCGCCGTGACTGAATTTCGGTTGAAATCTGTTTCAAGCACTCGATCAAAAATCGGCAGACTTTGCGATTTGGCGAGCGCTACAAACTCTTCAAACTGATCGTCTGAAACATTCTCAATATGGTTGTTTGGTCCATAATCCGAGAGTTTTCTTGTTATCAAAACCGGAAGTTGATATTCGACGCCGAGATGAATGTAAATCTCACAAAATTCAGGCGCAAGTGTTGCCCCCATGTGAGCGTCAAGATGTGTCACATCAAAACCACTGGCAAGAGCAAAATCAATTTGTGCACGAAGTTCCATCTCAACTGCGTCAACATTTGCGTTTTGGCGAACCGAACTGACATCGCGCCACATATAGCCCTCGTCATCTACTAATCCACTTGATTTACTCGCGCTCGTTAGAGGTCGCCAACGATAAAAGTCTTTTTCGGCGGTCAAGGTCAAGTGCACCCCGAGATCAAGTTTTTTGTTTGCAACAGCCATCTCGGCGGCCTCACGAAACCATGGGCACGGCACCATCACCGAACCACTTGTTATCGAGCCAAGATTTGACAGCTCGCTGAAAGCGACATTGGCGCCATGACACATTCCAACATCGTCTTGGTGCAGCACAATTCGTCCATCAAATTTTTCGTACATTTTAGATCTCAACACGCTCTGAGCTTTTTGCAGCCAAAGTTACCGCATGACCAATCTGGGTCGCTCGAGCACTGGCATACCCATCAGCAATATCTACAGAGCCGCGCACTGCAACCTGGGCAGCGAATGCGTTGAGTTGATTCTCGATGCCGGTCGCAGTTGCATCTACAACTTGTGATCCATCAACTTCAACTATGCCATCTTTAGTTGCTAACCGCGTGCGACCTGTGGGCAACAGATCAACGTATATTGCTCCATCACTGCCGAGAATTTCGGTTCGCACATCATCGCCATAGCGACAATTTCTTGAGAGATCAACGAAGGCGGTTCTTGAGCCATCAAACTCGAGTACCGCGCACAAATTATCGACATCACCAACTGCGGCCAGTGATTTCTCTACCAAGGTTAAGTTCCATGCTCGAACGGCTCTTGCTTGCGAACCGAAAAACCATTCGGCAAGATCATATTCGTGAACTCCACAATCAATTGCCAAGCCACCACTAACCGAGACATCGCAAAAACTTGCAGGCGGTGATTCTGCATCCCACTGTGAAAGACGAATCATTATTGGTTGGCCAATTGCACCGCTGTCTAATACTCGTTTTGCAGTTGTCCAGGGTGGCGAGAACCTTCGCCAATGCCCAATCTGCAAAACCAGATTTTTTGTTGTCGCAATTGTTGCAAGTTCACGAGCAACCTCTACATCAAGCGCCAATGGCTTTTCACACAGGACGTGCAAGTTATTAGAGAGTGCATCACGCACCATTTGTGGATGCAGCGGTGTTGGCGATGCGATCACACAAGCCTGCACTTGTATCCCAGCAACGATTTTCGAGTATTCAACAAAAACTTCAGCGTTCGGAAAAATACTCTTGGCGAACTCACGCGACTGTGGTGACGGGTCTGCCACCGCGACGACTTCAACAGTTTTAGATTTTGCAAGTGCCGCTGCATGGACACGACCCATTCGTCCAAGCCCAATTAATGCAACTTTCAACCGAGTCATGATCCTCTGACTTCGGCAACTTTCACAACGCGCTTTTCTCTGGCTGAGATTTCACAGGCGATCGCAACACAAATGCCGCTGCGTGCCGAATCAGGTGGACACGGATTTTGGCGAGTGCCAGATAGCCATTCAATATAAGCCTTTGTCTCTTCTCTAAACGCTTCTCTGAACCGATCCACAAAACCCGTGTAAGGCGAATCACTTAATTTGATGCCGGCGTCAAGCAAATTCAATGGAGTGCGCGGTGAAAACCCTGCGCTCAACGAATCTTTCGAGCCGAAAACTTCAAATCGCACATCATGCCCTCGCGGGTCGTGGCGAGTGCCAGAGATACTTATTTGAACTCCAGAATTTGTCATTGCATGAATCAGTGAAACATCGCCGTCATCAAACTCGGCATACTGCTGATGTTCGCGAACGCGACGAGTTGCAAATACTTCTACAATCGGCTCGTTGCACAGCCACTCGGCCAAATCAAAATCATGCACATGAAGATCACGAAACACACCCCCACTACCGGCAAGAAACTCGCGAGATGACGGCTCAATATCATTGGACATGAATCGAATGTGATACATCGTGCCGACCGAACCATCATCAATCAGTTGCTTTGCTTTTGCGATCGGAGGGTCAAAACGACGCTGGAAGCCGATTTGTAGTTCTGCTCCCGCTTTCTTTGCGCGACCCAGAACAGCATCGGTGTCTTTGAGTTCAAGAGCGATTGGCTTCTCACAAAATATTTTGCGTTTCGGCCCGATCACCATGTCAAGTGCTTGGGCGTGATGTGAAGTGCCTGTTGTAATCACATATGAATCGAAATTTTCGGCCTTAAAAGCACTTTCTTCAACTATCTCAACACCAAAGCGCGACTTGAGTGCCTGCGCTTTTTGTGGCGAACGATTGATCACCGAGATATTCGTGATTCGCGAGTCTTTAACCATGTCTTCAATTCGAATCTCAGCCATTCGGCCGGCACCAAAAACCGCAATACGCATGCACGCAAACTACTCGCTACACCACACCGATTCAAAGAACTCAATTCGTTACCCATAAACTCATGCTTGATGAAAAACACTGTCGTCACTGTGGGTCGAGTCAGTGTCGACTTGTACGGACTTGAAGCAGGTGCTTCATTTGCCAACGAACAGACTTTTTCAAAAAGTGTTGGTGGAAGTCCGAGCAATGTTGCCGTGGCTGCAGCGAAACTCGGAAATCATGCAGTTCTGCTGACAAAAGTCGGCTCAGACGCACTTGGTAAGTACATCGTCAACAAACTTGATTCTTGGAATGTTGACACCAAATATGTTGCTAGCGAACCAAGTGGGCTCACACCCGTTGTTCTCGCGGCACTCGACCCACCAGAAGATCCGAAACTAATTTTCCATCGACAACCAAATGCGCCCGACACAACCATCAAAGTCGACTCAATACCAACCTCGGTGATTGACGATTGTGCAGTTTTTTGGATGAGTGGATGCGCGCTTTCGCAGGGCGCAACTGCAGTGTCGTCAATGAACTGGCTAGAGCGTCGTGCTCGAAAAACACACACAATAATTGACCTTGACTATCGACCAAGTTTTTGGCCATCAATGCAGGCTGCTGGCATAGCCGCGCGCGCGGCGATCGCTCACTGTTCTGTGGTCGTTGGCAATAGAACAGAGTGCGAGATGGCGATTGGTTTAACCGACCCAGACAAGATTGCCGACAAGTTTTTAGCCGACGGCGTGACTCTGGCTATCGTCAAACTTGGCGCCGAAGGAGTAATGCTGGCAACTTCGAGCCAAAGAATTCGAATTGCGCCGTGCAAGATCAAACTCGTCTGCGGTCTTGGCTCAGGCGATGCTTTTGGTGGTGCGTTGGCGCACGGGCTGATCAACAACTGGTCGACTCAAGAAATCGGTGAGTTCGCCAATGCTGCAGGTGCATATGTCGCAACAAAATTGACTTGTGCTGACGCGATGCCAACCGAAGAGGTGTTGCGATCTTTTATGTCAGAACAAACAGCCATCACCAAATAGCCCGTGACTTCACTTTCAAAATCGCAGTATCAAAATCTGCTTGAAGCACGAGTTGCACATCCAGATTCATTTACGAAGGCTCTGACGAGTCGCAAAAGACGAAAACTAGTCGGCAAAGACGGAAAACTTCTGATTGTTGCTGCCGACCATACAGCCAGAGGAATTCTTGCTGCTGGCACAGACGAATTTGCAATCGCCGATCGTTACTCATTGCTCAATCGCCTAGTTCAAAGTCTGAGCAATCCACTTGTTGATGGAGTGCTCGCAAGTGCCGACATCATCGAAGAATTGGCTTGGCTCGGCACGCTTGAATCAAAAGTTATTTTTGGCACGATGAATCGCGGTGGCTACCTGGGCTCGAAGTGGGGGCTCGACGACCCGATGACTGCGTACGATGCCGACCACATTGCGTCGATGGGTCTTGATGCGGGCAAAGTTTTATTGCGAATCGAAAACACCGATGCGGGTGTTGGCAAAACTATTGAATATGTTGTTGATGCAATGCGATTGTTGATTGAGCGCAACATCGTTTGCGTAATCGAGCCTTTGCCATACACAAAAGACGTAAATGGTCTACCGATGCTCGACCGTTCAACTGACCGCCTTGACAAGATAATTTCAATCGCTGCTGGTCTTGGTTCATACTCCGGTTTGACTTGGTTGAAACTTCCCGCATGGACAAGCCACAAATCTTTAGGTTGCTCGACAACGATGCCAATTTTATTGTTGGGCGGCGACCCGGGAGAAAACTTAGACGCGACATTCAACGAGTGGGCCAGTGCACTAAAAATACCCAATGTCATCGGTTTAGTTGCAGGGCGACCATTACTATTTCCGTATGACAACGACGTCGAAAAAGCAATTGACCGAGCTGCAAAACTCGTGCACGGTGTGAGTAACTGAGATCATGACTGCGAGATCAGAAACTTCAAGTTGGTATTTCCCAAATGGATCTTTAACCAAGCCGAACCAACCACTCGCGCTAGATGTCAAGACTGCAGGTTGGGCATATTGCGGCATCGATGTCTATGACTTTGAAAGCAAAGGCAAAAATAAAACGATCGAAATTGAACTGGGCAACCGTGAAGCAGTAATTGTGCCGCTCTCAAGTCTCGCTGCAGAAGTAAAACTGAACGGCAAAAAGTTTGATCTAGTCGGCCGACCTGGGGTTTTCGCTGCCGTTGCCGATTGGTTTTATGCGCCGGTCGGATCAAAGTTTTCGCTGTCGGCTCAAACTGGCGAAATTGCAGTTTGCACTGCAATTGCTACAAAAGAGTTTCCGGCTCACCATGGCTTAGCCAGCGCAGTGCCGGTTGAACCTCGCGGAGCAGGTTTTGCGACTCGCCAGGTCAACAACATCGCCACACCAGATTCATTTTCGGGCGCAGACAGAATAATTATTTGCGAAGTATTGACACCAGGTGGCAACTGGTCTTCGTGGCCACCACATCGACATGATGGCATCGCTGGCTGCCCAAACATGAACGAAGAAATTTATTATTTCAGAATCGGTAAACAACTTTCAGATCACGGAGATGCCGAAGGTCGCGGATACTTTCACGCCTATACGGTCGATAAAAGCGTCGACGACACGGTCACTCTCAGCGATGGTGATGTTTATATTCTTCCTGCTGGTTATCACGGGCCTTCAATTGCCGCGCCTGAATATCCAATGTATTTTTTGAATGTTTTAGCAGGTCCTGCAGAAGATCGAACTATGGCGTTTTGTGATGACCCGAGCCATCACTGGATTCGCGATGCATGGAAAACACAAAAAACCGACCCACGAGTGCCAATGACTTCGGCAAATGGTCGAGTCAAAAACTAATCAACAACAAACACGGAGAAAAAGATGAAAAAACGAATCGGCATCGCAGTATTAGGGCTCGGATGGATGGGCCAGGCACACAGTCGCGCGGCGCTGCGCATCTCGTCGCTGTTTCCGGATGCAGAGTTCAAACCCGAACTCGTTGTCTGTGCCGATGTCGAACAAAGTCGGCGTGACCGGGCAGTCAACGACTTTGGTTTTGCTCGCGCAGTTGCTGGTTTTGAAGAAGCAGTTTCTGCAAAGGATGTGGACGCCGTCTGGGTAACAGCGCCAAACATGTTGCATGTGCCGATGATTACCGCAGCAGCAGCAGCCGGCAAAGCAATATTTAGCGAGAAGCCAATCGGTGGCACGCCGGCACAAACTGTTGAGGCGTACAACATCGCCAAAAAACATTCAACGCCAACGGGTGTTGGCTACAACTATTTGTGGTCGCCACTTGTTATCCATGCTCGCGAATTAATCACCAGTGGCGCAATTGGTCGTGTCACTCACTATCGCGGACGGTTCTTGTCAATGTATGGAAGTGATGAACTCGGTTTACTAACTTGGCGGTTCAAGTTTGCTCAGGCGGGCTACGGCGTAACCAGTGACATCTTGAGCCACTCAGTCTCTCTTGCCCACTTTTTGGTCGGCGGTATTTCAGAAGTAACTGGAATGAAAAATAATACGATCACCCATCGACCGCTTCCAACCGGTGCTGCAAGTCACTATGGACGGGGATCAGCCAGCGACCCAAAGGGCGAAGTTGAAAACGAAGATTTTGCATCGATGCTTTGCAATTTTGAAAATGGCGCAACTGGCACATTTGAAACAAGTCGCTCAATGGTCGGACCAGAAAGTCAAAATGCATTTGAGGTTTACGGCACAGAAGGTTCATTGTCTTGGAATCTAGAAAAACTGAATGAGTTGCAGTTTTATCAGCGTGAAGAAGGTGTCAATAGTGGTTATAAAACTATTTTCGGTGGAGACCGGTTTCCATTTCATGGAGCGTTTGCTCCGGGCATGGCCAATGCAATCGGCTTCGAAGACCTGGTGGCAATCGAAGACTTGAACTTCATGAACTCATTGGTGACTGGCAAGACATATTCGCCTGGTTTCAAAGAAGCAGTCGATGTCGTCAGCGTTCAACAAGCGTTGATCAATTCGTGGACTTCGCGCAAGTGGGAACCGGTCGTCGACCTAACTAAATAAACACGGTTGTTAAACGCTGTTAAAAAGCGCTGTTAAATAACCCGCTAGTTATTTCTCTTCAAAAAACGCGCGCAAGTTCGCACTGTTGTGCGGGTGGCGCAAGCGAGCCAAAGTCTTTTGCTCAATTTGGCGTACGCGTTCTCTGGTCACCTTCATTTTGTCGGCGACTTCTTCAAGTGTGTAGACCCGCTTGTGCAACCCGATACCAAAACGCATCGCAACTATTTCTTGCTCACGGGGGGGCAAATCTTTTAGTGTTCGTTCAACTGCGTCATGCAACTGACTTCTTTCGGTTGCACCCAATGGATCGTTTTGATCATTGTCGGCAATCGTGTCACCAACAGTTAAGTCGTCGGTGTTATGCCCAACTGGAGCATCCAAACTCGTTGTCGGAATCGCCAATTGCATAATCTCTAAAAGTTTTTCAACTGTCAGGCTGCAACGCGCTGCGACTTCTTCGGGCGTCGGGTTACGCCGAAGCTCACTTGTCAAATCACGCTCAGATCTTTGAACACGATTGACAATTTCCATCATGTGGCCTGGAATTCGAATGTTCCGTCCTTGGTCAGCGAGTGCACGCGTCATCGACTGACGAATCCACCAAGTTGCGTATGTTGAAAACTTGAAACCTTTTTCGTAGTCGTATTTGTCGGCGGCATGCATCAAACCGATGTTTCCTTCTTGAATTAAGTCGGCAAGTTGCAGTTCTTTGCGGTCGTATCTGCGCGCAATAGATACCACGAGTCGTAAGTTCGCACGAACCATGTGGTCCTTGGCTTTTTCGCCCTCTTTAACGGTGCGCTGCAGTCGACGCCTTACTGAAAAACTTAATTCGCCTGAAGCCGAAGAGAGTTTTTCTTGTGCAGAAATACCCACTTTGATTTTTTGTCCAAGATCTTTTTCTTCATCTGCGTTCAATAAACCGACATGACCAATTTCATTTAGGTACAGCCGAACAGAGTCAGACCCGAGGGTGTCTCTCGCCGACGATACTGTCATTCGTGTTCTCCCGCCCGATTATTTAGCCAACCCAATAATTGCTCTGCTGAAGATTCTGCCATACTTGGCACCTCAAGATTTTCAAGCAAAAGCCGTGCCGATCGATCAATCCGTATCTCTTCAGGATCGCTGACTGTCACTCGATGTGCGAGTTCGCGTCGCACCGCGGCAGACAATAAGTTCCAGGCTTCGCGAACCGCTTGAGTTTCAACGTCTGCAACGGCTGCGCGCTCTAATATTTCGCGGGCTTCAGGGTCGGCGAGTTCAAGGGACTTCGAGACATCCCCCTGCGCTTGAGCTACTGCCAAAAATGCCCGCCTATGTACCTCATCAACAAACAGCGCTTCAGATAACCAATTGGCGATTGTCTCCCATTGCGAAAACATCAACGCAAGCACGACAAATTCGGCAGATTCTCCACGACGGGTGTTTGGCGGTGCCGAAATATTTACTGTTGGCTTTCTGACACCGCGCTCTGCAAGACGAACCAAATCCGCGACAGGGATGCCAACATGAGTTGCGACTTGACCCGCATAAAGTTTGCGAACATTTGTATCGGGATGTTCGTTAATCACCGCCATTGCCTGCTCGGCAGTGCGCGAGCGAGCCTCGGGCGAAGCAATTGATCCTGCATCAAGCGCGCGCTGCAATCGAAAACCCAAAAATGGCTGGGCGCTTGCCACAGCAGTTGCGAGCGCCGAGGGGTCACTGTTCGCCAAATCACCCGGATCTTTGCCTTGCGGAAAGTGCGCAACACTCACTTGAACTTTGTAACGCTGCTCCCATTCATAAAATCTTTCAGCAGCACCTTGACCGGCTTTGTCTGCATCGAATGCCAACACGACTTTTGTTGCAAATCGTTTCAGTAACCGAACGTGATCTTCAGTCAGCGCTGTTCCGCAGGTGGCGACAGCGCGTTTGATGCCAGAGCGTTGAAAGCCAATCACATCTGTGTACCCCTCACAGACAATCACTTCATCAGCCGTGACGATTTCGGCTTTCGCCCAATTCAAACCATAAAGTGTTTTCGATTTTGCGTAGATAGCAGTCTCTGGTGAGTTTTTATACTTAGCAGGATCTTGACTTCCAGGCAGGATTCGCCCGCCGAACGCAACTGGCTCTCCACTGTCACGAAAAATTGGAAACATCACTCGTGCGCGAAATGAATCTTGCGGCTTGCCCCGCTTGTTGATGAACCCGAGACCGGTCTCGCGAAGCAGATCTATTGATACGCCAATTTCACGTGACAACGCATCCCAGTCGTCAGGTGCCCAACCAATCTTGAACTCGCGAGCAACATCTCCAGAAAGGCCACGCTCACGCAAATAATCGCGCGCGACCCTTGCGTCTGGCGCTGTCAACAATCGGTTGTGATACCACTCGACGGCTTGAGTCATGATTTCGGTCAGTTGTTTTGAACGCTGTCGATCTTTGCTCTGACCACCCGATGTATAGGTGAGTTGATAGCCGGCTTTACCAGCGATGTGTTCGATCGCGCCTACGAAGTCGAGGTGTTCAATTTCTTGGATGAATTTGAAAACATCACCCGACGCCCCGCAGCCGAAACATTTATAGCGCCGAGTCTCTTCACGGATATTAAACGATCCAGATTTCTCTGCATGAAAAGGACAAAGGCCTACCCAGTTTCGCCCGACGCGACGCAACTGCACATAACCCTGAATCGTGTCGACAATCGAAACCGACTCGCGAAGTCGTTCAATGTCTGTGTCTGCAATCGCCACGAGCGAAGGCTAGTTGATTGGCGTTATTTAGGCTTTTTTGCGACGATCGTGAACTATTGACGCGATGATGCCTAATGCCAAAACCCCGATGATTATTCCCAAAGAAAGCGGAACTGGAATGTGATACCAAATCGAGATCGACATCTTGACACCAACATAAATCAGCAGCACCGAAATCGTGTGGGGCATGAAGACGAACCGTTCGCGCATATCGGCAAGCAAGAAATACAGAGCTCGAAGGCCAAGAATCGCAAACGCGTTCGACGCGAACACGATAAATTGCTCACGGCTCACCGCGAGTACTGCGGGTACTGAGTCAACTGCAAAAATAACATCTGAGACTTCAATCAGCACGAGAACTGCCAATAGCGGGGTCGCCATGCGATGACCGTTGATCTTTGTATACATCTTTTGACCGTCATAGTGATCAACCGATGGCACAAATTTACGGAAGAGTTTCATTGTCCGTGTGTCGGCTGGGTCGCTTTCTTCGTCACCTGATTTAAAGATTTTGATACCGGTGTAGATCAAGAACAAACCGAATACAACCAACAAGAACTCGAAGCGCGTGATGACCGCGACGCCAACGATGATAAATATGAATCGAAGTACCAAGGCTCCGAAGATTCCCCAAAACAATGTTCGATGTTGATATTCGCGCGGCACTTTGAAGTGCGCAAAAATCATCGCCCAAACAAAAACATTGTCAATCGAAAGGCTCTTCTCAATCAAATATCCAGAGAGATACTCAATCGCCGAAGATGAGCCCTCGCCTTGCCCGTTGAACATTGCGTAGATGACGCCGGTGAACGCCAGCCCGAGTCCAATCCAGATAGCGCTCTCAATCGCGGCCTCGCGAATACCAATTACATGCGCTTTGCGATGAAAAACCAACAGATCAATCAGCAGTGCGCCAGCGATGACCACCAGCAGCATCGGCCAACCCCACGAAGGGATCACAACATCTACGAAATTAGCTTTGTCGCTCTCTGCCGCTATCAACATATTCAACATGTGTACCTTGCCATGACCTTTCGGGTGATGAACCAGAAACTTTTTGTTTCGGTTTTACTTCCCCCGATGATCGCTTACCAATTGGCAAGTCGGGCTATCCCCACATTCTAAACAATCCTCCACCACAACGCCAAGCATCACCCAAAGTGAAATATGTCTTGATTATTTGGTTTCGGTTTTAAGGCCACCGATTACAGATTGCGCGGCAGCGAGACGAGCGATTGGCACGCGATAAGGCGAGCACGAAACATAGTCAAGTCCAGCGCGATAAAACAATGCAATTGACTCCGGGTCTCCACCGTGTTCGCCACACACACCGAGTTTGATACCGCGTTTAGCTTTGCGACCACGCTTGGCAGCGATTTCAACAAGTTCACCAACGCCTGTCTGATCAATAGTCTCAAACGGATTTCGCTTGAGTAAACCAGCCTCAAGATATGCCGGCATCATTCGACTCTCGACATCATCACGCGAAAAACCAAAGGTCATCTGCGTCAAGTCGTTTGTACCGAAACTAAAGAAATCTGCATGCTCCGCAAGTTCGTTAGCGCATAGCGCAGCCCGCGGGGTTTCAATCATCGTGCCGATCGTTACTTTTGGTCGAACGAGTTTCTTGGACTTGCCGGCCAATTTAATTTTTGGCCGAGTCGAATGTTCAACGAGAACACTTTCAACCCACGAACGCGCAAGTGCAAGTTCTTCACGAGTCACAGTCAACGGAATCATCACTTCAACAACCGGCTGGTATCCCTCGCTAGCAACTTGATCAGCAGCCTGCATCAGAGCGCGAACTTGCATCGCATAAAGACCGGGCTTAATTACACCGAGCCGAACACCTCGGGTGCCGAGCATTGGGTTCACTTCCGACCAGTCGTGTGCCGCGCGCAGCAGTTTCTTTTCTTGCGGATCCAAACCAGTTGTAGCTTGTTTAATTTCAAGTTCTTCAACATTTGGCAAGAACTCATGCAACGGTGGGTCGAGCAGACGAACTGTTACTGGAAGCCCGGACATCGACCGCAAAATCTCTGCGAAATCTTCTTTTTGCACTATACGCAATTCTTCAAGTGCTGCTGCTTCTTCTGCTGGCGAGTCGGCCAAAATCATTCGACGCACAACTGGAAGCCGATCTGGAGCAAGAAACATGTGCTCTGTGCGACAAAGACCGATTCCTTCGGCACCATATTCGCGCGCCTTGGTTGCATCTTCACCGGTATCAGCATTTGCGCGCACGGCAAGTTTGCCTTTGCGAACTTCGTCAGCCCATTTAAGAATCGTTTCAAACTCTTTGGTTGGCTTGGCGGC
>CAMCZA010000032.1 GCA_945885515.1 Ferrithrix thermotolerans DSM 19514
TGCTTGCGAGCCACCAATTGGTGAGCGGGTCGAAGGATTGCGCAATTTAGACGACGGTTACATCCCGCCTGTATTTGACAAGTGGTTTGGCAGAAGCATTCTGGATCGCAAACGAGTGGTGCGACCACGCGAAAGTCTTGAATGCACGCGACGACTGGTGCGTGAATGTGGAATTTTCGCTGGCATCTCATCTGGCGCATCTTTGGCAGGAGCCCTTAAAGTTGCAAGCGAAGTTGATCTGAATACAGAGAACGAAACAGTGATCGTATTTATTGTTTGTGATGGTGGGTGGAAGTATCTTTCAACTGGCGCATACACAGATGATCTAGACAAAGCCGAAGCAGCAGCAGAAAAGATCATCTACTTTTAGCACCTCGTGCATTGACTAGGATTTATTATGTTTCGGTACGGATTCAGAATTTGTCTGCTCGCAGTGTTGGCTTTTGTTGGATACTCAAATTTCCCGTTGACCGCAAGTGAGTCGGAGCTTAATTATCCACGAAAATCTGTCGGCGAAAATCCAAAGTATGCGGCTTTGGCTGCCGAAATTGGGGCACAGTCAGCATCGTGCATGGTGGTTCAAGAGGGCAAAACAATTGTCGGTGAGTGGTATTGGGCTGGCAGAACACCCAAAACACTGTCTGAGGGTTTTTCGACGATGAAATCAGTGACTGCGACATTGGTCGGTATCGCACAAACACAAAAGAAATTGAACATCAATCAAAAAGCCTCTGACTTCATTACCGAGTGGAAGGGCACTTCGAGTGAGTCAATAACAATTCGTCAGTTATTGTCGATGACATCTGGTCGCCGAGAAGTTTTCAATGGTAATCCGCTTGCCGATAACGAACAGATTGCAATTAATATTGGCCAAGAGACAACACCAGGAACAAATTGGCGCTATACAAATACAACTTTGCAAGTTCTTGAGACCGTGCTTGAAAGAGCCGTGGGTGGTTCGGTCAAGTCGTTTGCGCAAAAGAATTTATTGACTCCACTCGGAATGACTTCAAAGCTGAGCCAAGACGGCGGTGCAAACCTATTTATGTTTGCGTTTTGGGACACTTCTTGTCGTGATTTGGCAAAACTAGTTCAGCTCTATCTGCAAAATGGAAAATGGAACAACAAACAGATATTGTCAGCCGAGTTTGTTAACGATGCACGGACATCATCAAGTGCACTTAATCAAAACTATGGACTTTTGTGGTGGCTCAATCGTGAGGGGACAACAAAATCAACCTCAGCAACATCCCAAACAAGAATTGGTCCGCGCCACCAAAACACGCCACTGGATATGTTTGAGGCTGTTGGCGCTTGCGGGCAAACGGCAATGGGGTTCCCATCTCAGAATTTGATAGTCACTTTCATGCGTACAAAAACACTTTTTGAAGCGCTGACTTGCGGAAACGATTCGCAAACCAACGCACTGAACAAAATGGCCTCACGAGTCTTCGTGTTAACGAAGTAAATTAAAAATTATCTACCGGCAACAAGCACGACAAGGCCCGCGACCACAACAAAAGCGGCGATTAGTCTGCGTCGGTGGTCTCCTTCGCCAAGCATTCGCCAACCAGCGAACGCGGCAATCAGCACGCTTGCTTCACGAAGTGTTGCGACATAACCAACTGGTGCAAGCGTAAATGCATATACAACTAGCGAATAACTCATTAGTGACATTGCGCCTCCGAATGCTGCAATTTTCCACGAGGAGCGCATAAACGCGCGAAGTTGTTTGGCGCGCGTCAGTAATGCCCACATTGAAATACTTGTTGCACCACTTACAAACACACTTAGGGCAAACGCGATCGAGTTTGAATTGCGAGCACCGTAGGCATCAACAACCGAGTAGATACCGATTGTTGCGGCAACTCCGAGTGCTGGCAAAACATTTTTAATTTTTTGATTGGAAGTCAGAATCCATAGTCCAAAAATAACAACTGCAATACCAGACATGCTCAGAGGCGACAGATCATCTTTTAATATGAGAACTCCAAGAATTGCAGAACTAAGTGCTCCAGCGCCCCGCGCAATTGGATAAGTCACCGAAAAATCACCTTTGTCGTATGCACGAGCCAGAAGCAAGACATATGGCAGATGACCTACACCGCTGGCAATCGACCATGTCCACGCAATATTTGGGGGCGAGTCGATAATCGACCAAGTAATCAGTGCTGCGAGAGCCGCACTTCCAGCAAAAATAAATTGCGCCCACAACGCAAGAAATCTGTCACCAGTTTGTTTGATTGCAAGATTCCAAGTGGCATGTAGTATCGCAGCGCAAAGTGCCAGCACGGTTGCAACAAGCACCCCTTGATCTTAAAGCATTGATTGAAAATTTTTGTCGAGACGATCGAGTCAATACTTGCTGTGTTTAATGGCGTATCGTTGTAGACCGTGCCTGCTGAAACAGATCGTCCGATTGGGATGTTTGACTCAGGCTTTGGTGGACTCACAGTTGCTCGCGCACTGATTGACTTATTGCCGAATGAAAACCTTGTCTACATCGGCGACACGGCGCGGTATCCGTATGGCCCCAAATCGGCAACTGATGTTCGCAGATTCGCAATTGAATTAGCTAACAGTCTCGTACATGACTTTAAGGTGAAGATGATTGTTGTGGCTTGTAACACGGCAGCGTCTGTTGTGTTGCACGAGTTACAAGCGACACTCTCCGTTCCAGTGATTGGGGTGGTCGACCCAGGTGCACAAGCCGTTGTTCGTGCATCAAAAAATAAAAAAGTTGGAGTAATCGGCACGGCAGGGACTATTGCTTCTCGCGCCTACGAAGGTGCTGTGGCCAAGGCTTCGCCTCAAGTGATTTTGACTGCAACACCTTGCCCGGGATTTGTTGAGTTTGTCGAACGCAACGAGACAACTGGTGTCGCGGTAACACAACTTGCCGAAAAATTGTTGGCCCCAGTGCGTGATGCAGGTATTGATGCGCTGTTGTTGGGTTGCACGCACTATCCGTATTTAAGTGAAGTAATCAGTCAAATAATGGGACCAGATGTTGTGCTTGTAAATAGTGCCGATGAAACGGCATTGGTGGTGCAAGAGGCACTGTTGAAAACCAATATGGCTCGTAGCCTGAGCTCTTCTAGCAAGGGTGAGCACGAGTTTTATTCGTCCGGCGATGTTCAGCATTTTGCCGAACTTGGTAGGAGATTCTTGGGCCCAGAGTTATCTGCAGCAAAATATTGGCAGACGAAATCCAACTGAAACGGAGAAAAAAATGACACGACCAGACGGACGACAATTCAACGAACTTCGAAATCTTAAATTTGAACGCGATTTCACTGAAATGGCCGCAGGCTCGGTGCTTGTCTCATTTGGTAAAACTCGCGTGTTATGTACTGCTTCAATCGACGAAGATGTGCCGCGCTGGATGAAAGGCAAAAACAAAGGTTGGGTCACTGCCGAATATTCAATGTTGCCTGGTTCAACACCTGACCGTAATGATCGTGAAGCAGCCAAAGGAAAACAAGGTGGTCGAACGATTGAGATTCAACGGCTAATCGGCCGTGCACTTCGTTCGGCTTGCGATATGACTTTGCTCGGTGAGCGTCAAGTGATTGTCGATTGCGATGTACTGCAAGCAGATGGTGGCACTCGAACCGCCAGCATCTGTGGCGCATATATTGCGTTGCATGACGCACTAACGCGCGTGATGCAAAATGGATTGATCAAAGCCCACCCGTTGCATTCGTTGTGCGCCGCTGTGAGCGTCGGCATACATAAGGGCCAGGCAGTTTTGGACCTTCCATATGTTGAAGACAGTTCGGCCGAAGTTGATATGAATGTTGTGATGTTGCAAGGTCATGATGGCAGCGAAGCAAAGTTTGTGGAAGTGCAAGGCACTGCCGAAGGTGCTGCGTTTAGTCAGACACAACTTGCTGAACTGCTTGCACTAGCGACAAGTGGATTGAACGAAGTGTTTGCGTTGCAATCAAAGATCATTGCAGTAGCTCCAACGCCGCGTCCAAAAAAATAAAATGCTGCGCGTTGTTTGCGCGTCGGCTAACTCGCACAAGGTCGCCGAAATTTTTGAGTTAATGGGTGGTGTACTTGATCTCGTCGCGCGACCTGCTGATTTAGGTGAAACCCAAGAGACAGAATCAACACTTGTCGGCAACGCGCGATTGAAAGCAGTTGCAGTTTGCCGAGCAACAGAACTGCCAGCACTTGCAGATGACACGGGGCTTGAAGTTGATGCGCTCAACGGCGCACCAGGAGTTTTGACGGCACGGTTCGCCGGCGTTGGTGCGACTGATGCGCAGAATCGCGCCAAATTGCTTGAAGAGCTTTTCGGCAAACCACGCACAGCGAGATTTCGAACGATTGCGTTATTGCTGTTTAACGACGGTCGCGAGGTTATCGCTCAAGGTGTTTGTGAAGGGTCAATCGCCGAGTCGCAGCGTGGCGAGCGTGGGTTCGGTTATGACGCTGTATTCATTCCGTCTCTTGGCGACGGCCGCACTTTTGCCGAAATGAGTATTGCAGAGAAACACTCGCTCTCTCATCGCGGTTTGGCATTTAGGGCACTCGCAAAAAGCCTTGAAGACCTACCAACCGCGTAGGTCAATTTTCCAGCAGTCTAAAATTTTCTCACCGCGAGTGACCCATGCTTCAGAGTGCATTGCCATTGTCGGGTCGATATGTGACGGTAGCACGAAGAGTTTGTCGCCAATATTTGCCAGTGGCAATCCTGAATCTTTTTTTCTGACAAGCGTCGTGTGTTCATCTGAACAAAATAAAACGTCGTAGCCATCAACAGATGGGTTGCCATGGTCGGTGCTAAGTGATTTAAGACCGACATCGATTACGAGCCAATCTTTGCTTCGAGAAATTACCGTGCCGACGACGAAGCAGGCTTGAACAAACGGAAGTTTAAGTTGCGCATACTGCGTGTCCATTAATGCATATGAGCCTGCCTGCAGTTCGTTGATGCCAGTGTTGTCATGCAAATTCCAGGTTCCGGTGCCGCCAGCAGAGATAATTTCTCCACCGACATCTTGCGCTGCACGCACAAGAGAGAGCATTGACTCGGCAACGCGCTGTTGGCGTTTTTCGTCGCTGCTAACCATCATCAAGTGGCCTTCATATCCCATTACGCCACGAACTGTTAGGTCGGCTTTTCGCGCGGTGTCGGCGAGTTGGCCGGCAAGCTCTGGTGCAACACCACAACGCGGCAAACCAACATTCACATCAATCAACACATCTCGCAAACCCGCTGAGACTGCGGCATTGATAGTTTCAATCGAGTCAACGGCAATTGTCACTCGCATGTCTTTGGCAACATCGGCGAGCGCAGTTAATCGCCGAGCATCAAGCACTTCGTTGGCGAGCAAAAAATCCGAGCCGACACCGGCTGCGGCCATGCCGATAATTTCGCGTGGTGTGGCGCAAGTAAAATTGGTGTGACCATGTTTTGTCTGTGCTCGAGCGATCTCTGTGCACTTGTGCGCTTTCGTGTGTGGCCGCAATTTTGAACCAGGATGACGCGCTGACATCGCCGACAAATTCTGCTCAAGCGCATCGCAATCAATCACCAACGCTGGTGTAGCAAGATCAAAAGTCGTTTGCGGGTTCATATTTTGTGCCGACGGCGAGACTCGAACTCGCACTGGCGGCGTCCTAAGCGCCGTGCCTCTGCCATTGGGCTACGTCGGCCTCGGGCTTTAAGAGTAGTGCTTTGGAAGCTTTCTTTGACATAATGTAAACCTTGACTCCAACAACTACGGCTTCTCATGAGACTAAAGGTGTTTTAGACGCGTCGGCATTGGCAGGCCAACTCGGTCTGGCCGACAGCATTGTTGACCAGCAAGCACTCGACAACAGCGTCGCGTTGTGTGTCAAAAACAATGTGCTGTTGCCAACGTTTGCTCAACTTGCTGATCCGTCGCTGATCGCTGCAAATTATGCAAAGGGTGTTGACAAAAATGCGCCGGATGCGCGCAACTTGTTTCGTGTTCATTGGTACAACAATTTGCAGGGTGAGCGTGTGTCCGTGCCCGACCATATTGTCTTGCCGACATCACTGACAGGAATCGAGAGTCCGATCATTGTGATGTTCGGCGATCGTTTTCCGATGATTACAGCACACAAAGTTTTGGCAGCGTATTCATGTTTGGCGCCACGCGTGATAACGGGTCAGTTTGATCCAAGTCGTCACCGTGCAATTTGGCCATCGACAGGCAATTATGCGCGAGGCGGGGTAGCAATCAGTCGAATCATGGGCTCGCGTGGTGTCGCAGTTTTGCCGGCAGGTATGTCCCAAGAGCGCTTTGACTGGCTTGACAAATGGGTGAGTGACCCAAGCGATGTAATTCGCACACCCGGCACCGAAAGCAATGTCAAAGAAATTTATGATGCATGCAACGAGATGGAGCGTGATCCGAAGAATTTTATTTTCAACCAGTTCTGCGAATTCGGCAACCATGTTGGACACTATGAAATCACCGGCCGTGCATTGTCGAGTGTTTTCGAGCATGTAAATAAAAACTTCAAAGGAAAGTTGCGTCTGGCGGCATTCACATCAGCAACCGGCTCGGCCGGCACGATTGCGGGCGGCGACAGACTCAAAGATGACTACGGCACAAAAATAGTCGCCGTTGAAGCGCTTGAATGCCCGACGATGCTAGAAAATGGTTTCGGCGAGCACAATATTCAAGGTATCGGAGATAAACATATCCCTTTGATTCATAACGTGATGAACACGGATGTCGTTGTCGGTGTATCTGATCGTGCAACTGACGAACTTGATGTGATGTTCAATACTGAATCTGGTTGTCGATATCTTGCCGAACGAAAAGGTGTGCCAGTAGAAATCGTTGAGCAACTAAAGCATTTTGGTTTCTCGGCGATTTGCAATGTGATTGCCGCAATCAAAACGGCGAAACTTCTAGGCCTTGGCGCTAATGATGCATTGATCACAATCGCCACCGACGGCGCCGATCTTTATCCAAGTGAGCGAGTCAAGACAATGGCGCGAAGGTTCAAGAATTCTTTCACCGAAATTGATGCCGCTGAGGTGTTCGCCGAGCACCTGGCAGTTGTTGGCACCGACGGAATGATCGATTGCACCGAACGAGATCGCACGCGAATCTTCAATCTTGGTTATTACACCTGGGTTGAGCAACAAGGCACGCCGTTGGCGGTATTTGAAGCACGAAGGTCGCAGTCATTTTGGCGTGACTTGCGAAAGTACTTGCCAGTCTGGGACGAACTCATCGGCGAATTCAACCGCAGAGTCGTCTCCAAAAAATAGTCGCAATGCAGCAAGCACCAGTTGTAACTGGTTGGCGATGTGCGGTCTGTGCGACCCCAGTTGCAATCAGCGAAGTTTTTTCATGGCGCTGCCCGAATTCAAGCGAGTCAGATCGACACCATGTACTTGAACTTGAAAATGCAATTGCACCGTTGCGCAGCAGTGGCGATGCAAACCCGTTCGTTGCGTTTCAGCGCTATTTGGCTTGGGATGCATTCGCGGCAACGCTTAGTCTTGATTTTGAAGCGCGAACAAAAATTATTCGCGACCTAGATGACGCGGTGTCGGTAATTGCCGGTACAGGTTTTCGCACCACGCCATTTGCCAGACACGATGGGTTAAGCGATGAATTGGGATTCAACCAGCAAGGTGGCGTGTGGATTAAAGACGAGACGCACAATGTTGCTGGCTCGCAAAAAGCACGACATTTGTTTACTGAGTTGTTACATCTGATAACTGTCGAAATAGTTGGCCGTGCACCATGGGAGTCGCCGACACAACGGCCAGCATTGGCGATTGCTTCTTGTGGTAACGCAGCAATTGCCGCCAGCACACTTGCACGCGCGGTGAACTGGCCAATTCAAGTTTTCGTGCCACATTACGCAGATGAAGCAACTTTAAAAATTCTAAATTCGTTAGATGCAAATGTTGTGCGTTGTCCACGAGTTGCAACCGATCCGGCTGGCGATCCATGTGTATTCAGATTTCGTGAAGCCATTGATCAGGGCTGCATACCATTTGGTGTACAGGGTCCAGAAAATGCATGGTGTCTTGACGGTGGGCGCACAATTGGCTGGGAGATGGCGGTCGTGGCCGAAGATCTGCCTGGTTCATTGATCAGCAGAATGTTTGTTCAGGCTGGCGGCGGAGCATTTGCTGCTTGTGCCGCCAGTGGGTTCTTCGCCGGAGCAACAAAACCAAAACTGCACGCAGTTCAAACACAAGGATGCGCGCCACTGGCGCGTGCTTTCGAGATTGCACAATCCACGGGTGGAGCGCGAAATGCCGGAGCAAGATGGTCGCAATGCATGTGGCCTTGGGAGACGACGCCGGTCTCGCTTGCCGATGGAATTCTGGACGACGAAACATACGACTGGATTGGTGGTTGTAACGCAATGGCTGACAGTGGTGGTTATCCAGTTGTCGCAACGGAACAACAAGTTCTAGAGAGTTATGCGCTCGCGCACCGTGTGACAAATATTGATGTAAGTCCGACAGGCAGCGCAGGCCTTGCAGGGTTGCTTGCAATCCGCGAAGAGGTCGCCGATGACGAGCGTGTGATTGTGATTTTCAGCGGCGTCCGTCGGCAATAGAAGCTTGGGCACTAGCCTGCAAGGCATGTCAAATATCTTTCCGGTTGCACTTGAATCAGGTTTCGACTCGCGCAGCGACATTTTTGTTCGCCTACTCAAGAGCCGGGTAATCATGCTCGGCACCGATGTCAATGACGAGATCGCCAACCAAGTTTGTGCGCAGTTGTTGTTTCTTGAAGGTGAAGATCCAAAAGCAGATATCTGGCTATATATAAATAGTCCTGGTGGATCAGTGACTGCCGGAATGGCGATCTACGACACGATGCAGTTCGTTGCTTGTGATGTTGCCACCGTTTGTTTAGGTTTGGCTGCCTCAATGGGACAGTTCTTGTTGACTGCAGGTGCTGCCGGCAAGCGCTATACATTGCCGAACGCCCGAATCATGATGCATCAGCCATTAGCTGGATTGCGCGGACAGGCATCGGATATCGCGATTCAGGCCGAGCAACTGAAGTTTACAAAGTTGCGAATGGCAGAATTAACGGCGCATCACTCGGGCCGCAAACTTTCGGAGATTCAAGAAGACTCTGAGCGTGATCGTTGGTTCACTGCAGAACTTGCCCGTGATTATGGTCTTGTCGACAAAGTAATCGTCAAGCGTGGAGAAATGCGCTAAACAATTTTATCCTTGCGGCGCGACTTTTAGTCCGTTTGAAATATCTACTCCACAAGTTTCTTTAGTCCACTTGGCTGCGGTTAAAGCTGATTTTTCAGTTGAGTAGGCCATGTCAATAACGGCTTGAACACTCTCGCCATCACTTGACTTGACTCGCGAGGCAACTGCCAGCAACTCGGTCAGTGCATTCCATTCATCTTCGATTACAAGTGGCGTGGCCTTGCTCAGTCGTTCGTATCTTTCGAGCATTGCTACGACGTCAGCCGCGGTTACCGGAGGGTCACCAATAAATGGCGTCTCTTTGGCAAGTTGACGACAAAAGTTTGTTGCCGTTCGCGGAGTTTGACTGCACGCACTAATTAAAAGAAAAAGACACGAAAAAAATACAACCTGTCTTCTTGCCACCTTTGAGCAACTAGTTACACATTTATCAAAGAAGTCAGTGCTCGCGGTCGTTCGAAAAATCATCGCCCTCAATTATCTCAGGTGTTTGAGATCAACTGGCGTCAAGTGGCGTTGCAATTTGAAACGAGGGATAGACAAGTGTTTGCATCAGTTCGGTCGGCGACTCTTCTTGGGGTTCGTGGTTCGCGAGTCGACGTCGAAGTACACGCGGGCATCGGGTTGCCAGGGTTCACGGTTGTTGGTCAACCCGATGAAGTCTGTCGCGAAAGCCGTGATCGAGTGCGGGCCGCACTATTGTCATGCGGTTTGCCGTGGCCAACGCGACGGATCACGGTCAATCTTGCGCCAACGGGGGACAGAAAGTCTGGCGCGTGCTTGGATCTCGCGATCGCAATTGGGCTTCTCGCCGCACAAGAAATATTGCCCATAGAAATTCTTTCGCAGTTCGCATTTATCGCCGAGTTAGGCCTTGATGGATCATTGCGTCCGGTTCGCGGGGCGACACCACTCGTACTAGCAACAACTGATCGTAAGACAGTCGTAGCACTTGAGAATCTTGGTGAAGCAAGCGCCGCAACAACAACTCAAGTTTTTGCCGCTCAAACTCTTTTCGATGTTGTTGAGTGTTTGTCAGATCGTGGCGTTTGGCAAACTGCATCGCCGAAAAAAGTTTTGAATATTACGACAAAATTTACCCGTGACCTTGCCGATGTTCAGGGGCAACCTGCTGCTCGCCAAGCATTAGAAATCTCAGCGGCTGGTTCGCACCACTTACTTTTAGTTGGTCCACCTGGGGCCGGCAAAACAATGTTGGCCGAACGGCTCGTCGGGCTTTTGCCGCCGCTAAATGATGAGCAAGCGATTTCGGCAACGATGATTCATTCTTCGGTGCAAACCGAATTTTCAAATGATGGTTTAATCAGATCAGCACCATTTCGCGCGCCGCATCACTCGTCGTCGATGATTTCGATGGTCGGCGGGGGCACCGCACTGATGCGACCCGGCGAAATATCTCTGGCCAGTCACGGAGTTTTATTTCTTGACGAACTTGGAGAGTTCGCACCGTCGGTGTTGGATGCATTGCGCCAACCACTCGAACAAGGAATCGTGCGCATTGCCCGAGCCAGAACCAGTGTCGTGATGCCGGCCGAGTTTTTGCTTGTGGCTGCAGCAAATCCATGTCCATGCGGAGAAGGCACTCCTGGTGCATGCAGTTGCGACGACGCAGCGCGGGCGCGATATCTAAGGCGTTTTTCTGCGCCGTTGCTTGATCGCTTTGATCTACGCGTTGCAGTCTCGCGGCCAAATACAAGCGAATTAATCTCACCCGTTTCAGGAGAATCAACAATCGTTGTCGCCGCCCGAGTCGCCACTGCTCGCAAATTAGCATTTGCCAGATTTGGTTGCACCAACTCTGCTCTAACGCGACAACAACTTGACATCGCCGCACCATTGTCAAAGCAAGCCGAACAGCTGTTGCGCAAAGAACTTGAAGCTGGGCGACTTACTGGTCGTGGATATCACCGCGTGCGTCGAGTTGCAAGAACGATTGCAGATCTGGCTGGCGCTCCGCTCGAAATTGATACCCAGCATCTGCAGTTGGCACTGATGTTGCGTGTTGATCTGGCGACAGGGCTGCGCACACGCGAAATGATTTTTTAGAAATGTTGCAGCAAGCTTCGTTGTCGCAAGACCAAATTGCCGCGGCGGCATTATCGGCTCTGCCAAAAATTGGGCCAAAAAGGTTGATGCTGCTTTTGAAGCATCATGATCCACAAACTGCATGGCAAGTCGTGCAAGGTCGGGCAAAACCAAGCGAGGTTGTTGCAGCGATGTTGAATACCGAAGGATTATCAACGCTGTTGCGCCACCGGGCAACGCAAGATTTGCAAGACCAGATTGCACGACGATGTAACCGGGCTGGCATTAAAGTGACTATTTTCGGTGATCAGAATTATCCGAATTGTCTCGCCACAGATCTTTCTGCGCCGGCAGTTTTATTTTATCTCGGAGATCTTTCTTCGTTGGACAATCGCCGAGTCGGAATGATCGGCACGCGCAGCGCAACTGCATCTGGAAGATATCTGGCTGCAAACATTGCTTTTGATTTAGCGACGGCTGATGTTTGCGTGATTTCAGGTTTGGCTCGAGGGATCGACGCGTGGGCTCACCGAGGTGCTTTACGTGCGCTTGAATCAAAACACAACAGTGTCAGCGAGTCAGACTCGAACACAAAACAAAATGTTGGTCAGCCAGTCGGCGTTGTGGCTTCAGGTCTGGATGTTGTTTATCCGCGCGAGCACGGGCAGCTTTGGCATGACATCGCAACGCAAGGTGCACTTCTAAGTGAGTCCGCCCCCGGTTCGCCGCCTGAAGCGTTTCGGTTTCCGTTGCGTAACCGAATTCTGGCTGCACTCAGTGAAGTTTTGGTTGTCGTTGAATCGCGTGCCACCGGCGGATCAATGATCACTGTTGATGAGGCACAAAAACGTGATGTAAGCGTTTTGGCCGTGCCAGGTTCGCCGCGCAATGTTGCTTCAAATGGCACGAACCTATTGATTCAGCAAGGTTGTTTGCCGATACTTGGCGCGCAAGATGTGCTTGTTGCGCTCGGGCTCGACAATCGCCGAGCACCAGAAAATTTTTATGACCCCAGAGTTCGTTTAAGCACTAGTGATCAACAATTAGTTTCAGAAATGGCTGGTGCTCCGTTTACCCTTGACGAATTCGTGATTCGCAGCGGTCTTACAACCATTGATGCAGCAGTTGCGCTCGGGCGTCTTGAAGCATTGGGTTGGGTCGTTGAAAACTCGGGCTGGTGGGAAGTTATTGATGTCAGGCAGCCACTGCGTTAAACGATTACCGTTGTTATTGCTATGGCCACAGGTTGGAAAATCGAAGAGTTCGTTGGGTCGATGACTGCTGCCTCGGAAAATACGACGAGCGCCTATGCCAGCGACATCAGACAATTTGAAGAATGGATTTTACGACTCAAGATTGATACTCCGAAGTTGGTGACCAGAGATTTAGTGCGCCAATATGTGAGTTTTTTAACGACCAGCCAAAAAGCCAAGCGCAGTGTGGCAAGAAAGCTCGCTGCAATTCGTAGATATTTTGCCTGGCACATTCGCAATGGCACATTAAAAACAGATCCGACCGCCGGCGTGCACACACCATCAGGAACTGGTCGGCTGCCGAAAGTTCTGACCAAGGAGCAATTGAATTCTTTGCTCACATGCCAAAACCCCGAGGTGCCCGAATGGAAGTCTTGGCGCGACACAACTTTGATTGAGTTGCTCTACGGCAGCGGACTTCGTGTCAGCGAAGTCTGTTCATTAGACATCGACAGCATTGATGTTCGAAATAACACACTGATTGTGATGGGCAAAGGATCTAAACAGCGGAGAATTCCAGTTAGTGAACCAAGTGTTGTCGCACTACGAAACTGGCTCAAGTTTCGCCACGAAGTTGTCGGTGAAACTAAAACAATCTCAGGTCAGATGAACGCCCTGTTTTTGAATTCGCGGGGTCATCGATTGACCCCGCGAGATGTGCGACGAATAATTGACGAGCGGGCATTGACGCCAACACATCCGCACGCACTGCGCCACACCTTTGCAACGCACTTACTAGACAACGGTGCAGACTTGCGCGCGGTACAAGAGTTGCTTGGTCACAGTGATGTTGCAACAACGCAGAGATATACCCAAGTAAGCAAAGAGCGCCTCAAATCTGCGTATGGCGCAGCACACCCGCGCGCATGAACGCACTTCCAGTTCGACTTACGATTGATCAGGCGTGGAGCAAGTGGCATGCAAGCAAAGACCCTCTTGCACGCGAATGGCTCGTCGTGCACTATGCATCACTCGTCAAGTTCGTTGCTGGTCGACTTGCTGCAGGTCTGCCGAAGCGAGTTGAAATTGGAGACTTAGTCAGTTCAGGTGTGTTTGGACTGATGAACGCGATTGATCGATTTGATCCGGCACTTGGTTTTAAATTTGAGACATATGCGATCCCACGAATTCGCGGCGCGATCTTGGATAGTTTGCGATCTTTAGATTGGGTGCCCCGAAGTGTGCGCTCAAAAGCGCGGACTGTCGAAAATGCGATCTCAGATCTTGAGCACATCCTTCAGCGTTCGCCAACAGATGATGAACTTGCAGCGAAATTGAAAATCAAAAGTTCTGATCTTGAAAAATGGCTTACAGAAATTTCATCGTGCACTGTTGGTCCGCTAGATCATGTGGTTGCCGATAACACTCCGGCGTCCACACACGGTGGTGCATCATTTGTGCCAAGCCCAGACTCGGTAGTTGAAGCCCAAGAATTGCGCAAGATCATGCGCCACGAAATAAAACGGCTTCCAGAGCGCGAGCGCACTGTTTTGGCTTTGTACTACGAGGAGAATTTAACTTTGGACGAAATTGGTGAGGTACTTGGGATTACCGAAAGTCGTGTGTCGCAGATTCACACCAAGGCCGTGTTGCAACTTCGTTGGCGATTGACCGCCGCTGAAGTCGCTTAATAAATTTTAGATAATTAATAGAGAAATGCTATTTTCTGGATTCTTTTCGGGTGCGTTGATTTTGGCGATGCTCGCCCAAACAAATACAACTTCGTGCGTGCTTGTTGCGCCGATAAATTCTCCTTTCAGCGCAACCATTCGCGATCCATTTCGACAACCCAGTTGTGAAAGATGTGCAGGAAACCGGGGCATCGAATACAACACACAACCAGGAACACCGATTTCTGCTGGTGCGAATGGCACAATTAGTTTTTACGGTCAAGTTGGTGGCACAAAACATTTGGTAATCAAGACAACCGCAGGGCGACGTCTGACATATGGTTCGATCGCCAGCACTAACTTGCGACTTGGCGCTGCAGTATTGGCTGGGCAGATAATCGGCGCAACGGGTGCAACTCTGTATTTTGGCGTTCGCGAAACCAGTCTTTTGAATAATCAATACACGGACATTTATGCAACTGTTTATGTCGATCCGGCGAAGTATTTAAATGGAAATAGTCAGGTTTCAAGCCGCGCGATCCTGGTCTCGGGTGCTGGTGTTGGCATTGGTTCAGTTGATCGAGGATCGGCTTGCTAACGCCGTTTTAACATCTAAACCGCTAGGATTTCGGGGCTAGTAGAAGTAGTTATAAGTTTTATAACTGTAATTTTATCCCAATATTCAATTGCATGGTTTCCATTTTGTGGTCGCTTCGGCGCGGGAGATCATGCACTCAACCACTCATAAAGGAATAGTCATGGCAATAATCAGCATGCGTCAGATGCTTGAGGCTGGAGTTCACTTCGGTCATCGCACAGCCCGTTGGGATCCACGAATGAAGCGATTCATTTACGGTGAGCGCAACGGCATTTACATCATCGATCTCGAACAGACTCTTGTTCGTATCGAAGATGCTTACCG
>CAMCZA010000033.1 GCA_945885515.1 Ferrithrix thermotolerans DSM 19514
CCACTCGGGTCAACTGGAAACGCCGCCCCATCGATCAGCCATTTAGCGCGTTCACTAATCGCCACGACTTCTTGCTCTGTAAGCAAAGTTGCAACTTCAAGTGGCACGCTTGTAACAAGTGGTTTAATCGCATTAAGCAAACCGCTCGACAACTCCTCGCCACCGAACTCCCAAATTACGGTGCGAATTTTGAAGTCCTGTGCAAAGCACAAGCCGTGATCAATTCCCCAAACTCGAGAATCTTTATCAACCAAAACATGACCAGACTTGCGATCGGTGTTATTAGCCACAATGTCAAACGCACACATCGCCCTGAACTGATCATGCAAATCTTGGCGTTGCTCAAAAATCGTAAAATAGTGTTCGTTGGGGTCGGCGTCAATCAGCAACTGCACCGAGCCTTCGCCATGGGGCCCGTCCCGCAAAATAGTTGGTGGCACAAACTTTAATCCGATTGCTTCAGATAAAAGATATGCAGCAACCTCGCGTCGGTGTAAACCCGGCTCAAAATCCCAAAGTGGTTTTTCTCCGCGCAATGGTTTGTAAATCGCTTTGAGCGTATTTTCTTGATCGGTAATTGAAACAAGAAATGTCGCATTGCTGCTGTATGGCATTCGCATTTCGATGGTCATTTCGCCTTTAAGCAAAAGACTCAAAGTCGTGGATGAACCTTCTAATTCATTCGCGGACACAAATGGCCATCTTTGTTAATTGGCCGACCACAGAAAATGCATGTTGGCCGACCAGAAGCGACGACTTCGTCGGCGTGTTCGCAAAATGCAGCAGCCTGTCCGCGGGTGATGTTGGCGCGAATTCGTGAAACATCCTGCGAATTGAGACCTTGTTCGGTGTTCTCGTCGCCACTTTCGATGTTGATTTCGTCTAGTTGTATAACAAGTCGATCACTGATTGAGTCGTATGCCAAGCCAACGGTGCCAAGCACGAACTCTGGTTCAACGGGCGTTAAAAGTTGCATTGAATCTTCAATTGGACGCTGTGAAACATCTGGCGCATCTGCGAGAAGCTTTCGCAAGTACTCCGACATTGCCGCAACTTGTTCTTTTTCGCACTTTATTGTGATTCGCTGACCATCGGCGCGCACTTGCAACACAAAAGTTCGTTGACCAGGTTCGCCGAGTGCGCCTGTTGTGAATGTGTCAGTTGTATCAAACTCGAAATACAAACTCATGACATTCGCAATTCAGACAAATCGCCACCAGTCGAATTAACCGTTAGGACCACTGGCCCAAAACCAGAATATGAAACAGCGCTCACCGAACAGGTACTAATTACAATGCGTTGAAATAAATCAAGATGCGTTCCCATGGCATGGGCGACGGCGGCTTTGATCGGGTCAGCATGAGAGAAACAAATTACGGTCCCGCCACTGTGCTTGACTCGCAAAGCATCAAGCGTCGATGTCATCCGAGTCTGCATCTGCGTGAAACTTTCTCCATTTGGAAACCGAAAAGTGCTCGGCGCGCGCTGCACGGTCGACCACTCAGGAAGCTTCATCAACTTGCTGAGTTCTTTGCCTGTCCAATCACCAAAGTCGCATTCAAATAATCCTTTGTTGATTATCACTTTTTGATTCAGAAGTTTGGCTGTCGGCGCAGCGGTTTCGCGGGCTCGCTCAAGAGGCGAAGCATAAATCGCCGAGACATTTTTAAGATTACCCAGTCGTTGGGCGACGTCGAGGGCCTCTTGTTTGCCGATATCGCTGAGGTGAAGCCCTTTGGCTCGACCAGGAAGCAACTTGCCGGTGCTCGGCGTTTTGCCGTGTCGGACCATGATTATCAGCGTCGACTTCGGGGCGTTTGGTTTTTTGCTACTCATTGGCAGATCTTCAAACTATCGGCGCAGCGCATAATCTCGTGTCGTGCCTAAACACGACGAACTTGACAAATTAGCGATTGAGATTATTGATTGTCATAAGTGTTCGCGTTTGGTGAAATGGCGAGAAAAAGTCTCCATTGAAAAGCGTGCCGCATATGTCACAGAAAGTTATTGGGGTAAGCCGATCGTTGGGTTCGGTGACAAGCAAGCCCAAATTTTGGTTTTAGGTTTGGCACCTGGCGCACACGGCGCAAATCGAACAGGTCGAGTTTTCACCGGAGACCGAAGTGGCGACTGGCTATATCGGGCATTGCACAAGGCTGGCTTGGCGTCGCAACCAGAATCTGTGTCGGTTATTGACGGTCTCACTTTGCAAAATGTGTGGATCACATCAGCCGTGCGTTGTGCGCCACCCGCGAACAAGCCGACACCGGGCGAGCGTAAAAAATGTTCATCGTTTTTAACAAGAGAACTTTCGTACCTGAACACGTTGCAAGTAATTGTTTGTCTTGGATCATTCTCGTTTCAAGCAATCTGCGACGAGTTAAAAATTCGACCACGACCAAAGTTTGGTCACGGTGTTGTCGTCAGTCATGACAAATATAAAATTGTCTGCTCTTATCATCCGAGTCAGCAAAATACCTTCACCGGAAAACTTACTGAAAAAATGTTTGACAGTGTTTTCAAAACTGCGCTGAGGCTGCTGCGCTGAGGCTGCTGCGCTGAAATTACAAAGCCAAGAGTTCACCAACGCCGTAGACGACGGCAACAGCAGCAAGAAAAAGACCAAACACACGTTGCAACTTTTTGTCACTCATTTTCAAAGCAGTCTTTGAGCCAAATGGTGCACCGACTACAACTCCGACAGTGAGCCAAAGTGCAAATCGCCAGTCGATACCGCCTTCGAGGGCATGTGTGATCGTGCCAGGAATTGCAAAACAGCCAACACAAATCAGCGATGTCGCCACGGCATTTTTGATTGGCAAGCCAAGCCAACGCCGAAAGAGTGGAACCATGATTATTCCGCCGCCGAGTCCGAGCAGACCAGAAAGTCCGCCAGCACAAATGCCAGTAAGAGTCGCCAAAAATCCCTGGGAGTTTCGCAGATTTGTTTTGGCCTCATCAGGTTCGCGTGGCGTAACCGAACGAATCATGGTGATCGCACTCCACATCAACAACAGTGCGGTGAGCACCATTAATAAGTGACCGTCACCCGGAACGCGAGGTGAAGCCCAAGCGCCAAGAACAGCGGCAACGATGCCAGCAGGTGCAGTGAAGGCAACAACTTTCCATTGGATTAATTCACCTTGGCGATAGCGCCACGAGCCAGTAACAGCCCCCGGCAAAATTGATGGCAAGGTTGTGCCGACTGCGAGCGCGGCTGTGCAACCAAGCGCGCGAATTGCCGGTGTTGAAATCACAGCACCACCAACGCCGAATGCTCCCGACATGACCCCAGTTGCAACGCCGGCAACAAGTGTCAGTGCGTCACGAACAACACCGGCGTCCATCAACTAAAACTTTTCTAGTGCGCCGCAGGCACTGTGCCGTCAGCCTTCTTCTTTGGCGCAGGTACTCCGACGCTGACAGCCTTGTTTGCAAATTCTGGCCAGCGTCGACGACTAACAATGCTCAACAAGCGCAGAAGTTTCATCGCCGTGGCATCTGTTTCGGCTGGTCGAGCAATAATCGAGCCGTCCTTGATCATTCGGGTCATTACTTCTTCGCCCAGTTCAGTTCTTACGACGCACAGTGTCCAGTCGTTATCTTCACCGATGCCACCAGTCGAAATATCTGCGTGTTCGGCAGCGAAGTCTGGACACATTTTGCAGCCCTCACGCGTCCACTTGTGACACTCCTTTAGATCTATCTCGTGATACGAGCCGTCGCGCATCCAGATTTGGAAGACGCCTTTGATGTTCATCTTGACCATTTCTTCTTTTTTCAAACCGTATTTCGCCAAGAACAGTTCTTCAAAGATTGCATCATCAAAAGTTTTTGAACAAAGCAAACCGATATTGAACAAAAACGGTTTGCCAATTTTTCCGGCTTTGCGCTTCCACATAATTGGCAGAGCCGACGACTGACAACTCATTCCTACAAGTGCGAGACGATTCAATCCTTCCTTTTGTGCATCGCGAATCGCCAAAGTGTTCGCCGAATATGTGTAGCGACTACCTGAAGACGCGAGGACTTCTTCTGGAGTGCGCGCAAGACCTGGCAATGCCTTCCACGATGACCCGTCACCCTCGACAAAACTTGTCAGCGCGGCATCGATGTAGTCGTGTTTCAACAACCAAATCAACATCGCTCCAACGAATCCACCGTCTTGCCCTTTTTTGTGAGTCTGCTCATCTGCGGCACGAACCATAAGTAGTTGCCGGTACTGCCCGTACATTTCTTCGTCTTTGCGTTCGCGACCGAACAGGTGCATATCTGCCTCTGGCTCCCATGCACGAAATCTTGGACAGGCGCGGGTGCAACTTGTGCAACCTTTTTCGCCGTGACCACAATTGTCAAGACCGAGATCTTCTTCTAGATGAAACGGTTTATATTTGCCCTCTTCATGTTCGTAACCGATTACGTCATGCGGACAAGAAATGACGCACGCGGCACATCCCGTGCATAAGCCAGTATTAATTACTTCTTCGTAGAGTTCTTTCCATTGGTGTGTCCACCGTTCAGCAACTTCGACCATTGCGCAAGCCTAGTGAGTGTGCCAAAAATCCTGCTTACTCAAGTGGACATGTGGCGCAGAAAAAGGCAACAATGGAAGGACCATGTTGACATACACCCCCGAGGCTGAAGCCCGCAGAAAAGAAGTTCGCCAATGGTTGAAAGAAAACTTGCCGGAGCGATGGTTCGACAAAAGTCATGAGATAACACCGGCTGAACGCAAAGCATTCAACGAAACTTGGCCTGACAAATTATTTGCAGGTGGATGGATTTGTGCCACTTGGCCCAAAGAATACGGTGGTAAAGGTCTGAGCACCTTAGAAGGTGTTGTCTTAGCCGAAGAATTTGCAAACGCTGGCGCCCCGATGCGCGCAGATTTCTTTGGCGACACACTTGTTGGCCCGACATTGTTGCAGTGGGGCACCGAAGAACAAAAGAAAGAATTCTTGCCCAAAATTTTGAGCGGCAAGATGCGTTGGTGTCAGGGTTTTAGCGAGCCGAATAGTGGCAGTGATCTTGCCAGCGTGAAGACGACTGCTGTGCTCGACGGAGACGAATGGATTATCAACGGACAAAAAGTTTGGACGACGCAGGGTCATCACGCAGATTATTGCTTCTTGCTAACTCGCACCGATAAAGATTCACCGAAACACAAAGGCATCTCTTATTTATTGGTTCCGATGAAACAACCCGGCGTTGAAGTTCGTGGAATCACGCAACCAGATGGCACAGCAGAATTTTGCGAGGTGTTTTTCACCGACGCGCGTTGCCCGAAGGACAATGTTGTTGGCGGAGTAAACAACGGTTGGAAAGTTGCAAACAGCACGCTTGCATTCGAACGCGGCATGAGCGCCACAACTGGCTACCGACGATTTGAAGAAGAGTACAAATTGTTTGTCGCGCAGGCCAAAGTCAACGGCAAGATCAACGACGCATCAATTCGTCAACGATTGATGCAGTACTACGCCAAGATCCAAATCTTGCGATTTAACGGCTTGCGCTCGCTTGGTTCAACGCTTGCCGGCACAAAAGATTTTGGTGTGATGGCGCTTGGCGCGAGCAACAAGATGTTTTGGTCTGAGATGCATCAAAGCGCAATGGAACTCGCACTCGATATTTACGGGCCGTACTCGATGCTTGTTGACACTGGCCCAGAGTCGGGCACATGGCCAGGGGCATTGCGCGACAAGCGACGAGAGGGATACCCAGCGTCGCCGATGATGTCGAGTTTCTTTTTCTCGCGCTCAGAAACTATTTGGGGTGGAACAAGTCAGATTCAGCGCAACATCGTCGGTGAGCGCGTGCTTGCGTTGCCAAAAGAACCAAAGCCTGCTGGCGGAGAGTAACTAGCATTAAATAGCCATGAACTTTCAAACTGCGATTCGTTCAGGCTTTCAGAATTATGCAAACTTCAAGGGCCGTGCATCGCGCTCTGAATATTGGTGGTGGGCGTTGTTTACTGTGATTCTTGGTGTGGTTGGTTCTTCAATTCATTCTTCAATTGGCAACTTGGCACAGTTGGTGACTTTGTTGCCGTCAATCGCAGTTGCTGTGCGACGAATGCATGACACTGATCACGCGGGCTGGTGGATTTTTGCGCCGATCATCAATTTGGTTTTTGCGTTACGCGCTGGTGACTTTGGCGAGAATCGTTTTGGTCCGCCACCGCCGCCAAAGATTTAGTTTTTCAATATTTCGGCACGCGTCGTTGATAGACGCCCCCGAGTAACGGTGAGCTCAAAATAAAGTCGGCACTGGCTCGGTTGCAAGCCACCGGAATATTCCAGACGACTGCAATGCGCAACAATGCTCGAATATCTGGGTCGTGTGGCTGGGGTTCAAGTGGATCCCAAAAGAAAAGTAGAACATCAATCCCGCCGTCCGAGATTCGTGCGCCGATTTGTTGATCGCCGCCCAGTGGCCCACTGCGCATTCGTTCGATAGTCAAGCCGGTGCTTTCAGCAATTAACTTGCCAGTTGAGCCAGTGGCGATGAGAGTGTGATTTTTAAGTTCATCTTTGTGTTCTGTTGCCCATTCAAGCATTTCGCGTTTCATATTGTCGTGGGCAACTAGTGCAATACGCTTGGTGGCAGGGCTCTCAATATTTGTCATCTCAGTGGAGGTCATAAATGAAGGTTAGGTCAAAAACAAGTTCGGCATTGACCGCGTCGCGCGTTATCTCAACCCCGATCGGCAAACTCACGCTTGTTGCATCTGCAGCCGGTTTGCAACAAGTGATTTTTGGCGCCAAGAAAGTTGCCAAAGTCAAAACTATTCCGACGGTCGTCAAAAGAAATTTGAATCTTGCGGAAAAACAACTGCAGGAATATTTTGTGGGAGAACGCAAAAAGTTTTCGCTGAAACTCGACATTGCGGGCACCGAGTTTCAAGAGTCTGTTTGGTATGCGCTGAATAAAATCGCGTACGGTAAGACGATTTCTTATGCCCAGCAAGCCAAGTTGGTGCGAAAGCCGCGCGCGTTTCGTGCTGTTGGCACAGCAAATGGCAAAAATCCAGTGGCGATTATTTTGCCTTGTCACCGCGTCGTTGCTTCTGACGGCACACTCGGTGGCTACGGCGGCGGGCTTGCGATCAAGCGAAAGTTGCTCGCACTTGAGTCGCAGTAATTAATCGCACTAGTTAACTAGTGAGGCTGGGTAAAACCGAAACACTCGCGTAAATATTCGTCGCGCAGTGCAACATCTGGTGGCCCGATAGAAACGACTCGTTGGGCAAGCAGCATAACTGTGTTTGCATTTTCGGCATCTTGCAATTCGTGAGTCGCCATCACGACAGTTACGCCGCGCGCACGCTCTTTGGCGATTAGGTCTGCAACAAGTTTGCGACCGTTGATGTCAAGCCCGGCCGTTGGTTCGTCGAGCAGCAGAATCTCTGCCTGTCGTGTCAAGACCTGGGCTAAGTGCGTTCGCTGTTGCTGGCCACTTGAAAGATCGCGCAATGGTTTTTCGGCAAACTCAATTGCGCCAGTTCGCTCAAGCGAGGTTTGTAAAATTCGTCTATCTTCCACTGACTCACGGTTGAATAACCCAAGATTTGCAAATCTTCCCATTGCTACGACATCACGAGCCCGAAGTGGAAGAGTGTGAGACGAAATTGGATGTTGCGGCAAGTATGCAACTCGACGCGGAGACTTGCCAGGCACACCACCAAGCACCGTCACTGAACCTGAAATAGGTTTGAGCATTCCGGCCAAAGTTTTTAGAAGTGTTGATTTGCCAGACCCATTGGTGCCGATTAATACAACTAATGCACCTGGTGAAGTCATGAACTCAATATTCGCAACAACTGTATGTTTGCCGAAACCAATTGAAAGACGAGAAGCGAGAATTGTTTCAGTGTGCATGTGCGTGCTCATGTTGGTGAGGTAATTCATCGTGGCGTAAGTTGCGGCTTCGTTTGATTTCTGTAGCTATAGCCCCGACAGCAAAAATCGATACTGCAACAAGCACAATGCTTGCACTAGCCGCGAGTTCAAAATGAAAGCTAATCAATAGCCCTGAATAGCTTGCAACGCAGCCAATGACACTTGCAATTAGCATCATCGACGAAATACGTCTAGCGAATAACACGCCAGTCGCGGCTGGTGCGACAAGCATTCCAAGTACAAGCAAAGTGCCGACAGTTTGGAAACTCGCAATCACGGTCAGCCCAATCATTGCCATCATTAAGTTCTGAAAAAATGTCACGTTAAACCCAGAAGTTTGTGCAAGTCCATCGTCTACTGACATCAGCAAAAATGGTCGCCTCGCAAAAACTCCGATTACACCAACAACTAAAAGGGCGATGCCTTGCCAAGCTAGGTCAGTTGATTTAACTGCTAGAGATTCGCCAAATAAAATATGATCCAAATCTTCTGGAAATTTCGGTGATGAAGATGTAATCAGAACACCCAACGCGAGCATGCCGACAAAAAGCAAACCAATTGCAGTGTCACTTGAAAGTTTGTAACGACGCGTAACAAGATTGACGCCGCCCATTATTACTCCAGCGCCAACGGCTGCACCGATGATCCCAGATACTCCGAAAATTAATGCGGCTGCAATACCGGGTAGAACTCCGTGACTTAACGCATCGCCGACAAACGCTAGACCTCTAAGAACGACGAAAGTACCAGCAATCGCGCACGTGATTGCAACGAGAATGCCGGCCAGCAATGCCAGGCGCATGTACTCGTTGCTCGCGAATGGTGCGATGAAAATTTCGTTCACGAGATCAATCTAGCAGTAATGAGAATCATTCCCAATATTGAGTGTGCGAAAAGTAACTAAAACCTTGACCTAATTATTTAGGCGATGCGGATCACTTGGTTGCTGGCAAATACATTGCCAACAACAAACTTTTACTGGTTAAACGCCGAGAGTCTTGGTGATGATCTCGGTGAGCACCTGCGATTCAATCACGCCACTTCCTCGAAATGCGACTTTGCCATCGGCATCAAGCAACACAAAAAATGGAAACCCAGAAAGGCCAAATGCGTTTGCTGCAGTTTTTTCGCCACTGTCAGCCATCACTGGCCAAAGTGCCGGAAACTCTTCTCGCGCCAACCACTCAGAAGGTGGAAAGTTCGGTGACGCCGGGTCAGATGAGGTCGCAACGCCAATCACATCTACACCACTTGGTACTAATCCATCACGATTCCATTGCACGAGAAGTGGCACTTCACGCTGACAAAACCCACACCAGTGCGCAAGAAACACAAGCAGTGTCGGTGCGCCTGGGGTCGTGACGATCTTGTTTCCAGTGAAACCAGCGCCTGTCAAAATTGGTGCAGTCATGCCGACTGCTTTGTCGGCAGCACCTTCTGCATACACAGGCAGCGCCTCACCTGAAACTTCAACAGCGCGAAACTCGTCGACGCCTTGTGCAACTTCTTTGGTGCCTGATTGGCTGGCAATCGCAACAATTGCCAGCACTGCAATCGCGGCGACAATGCCACCCACGAGCCAAAAAGTCTTATTCGATCCTGATGAATTAATTTTTCGTGAGTTCATTTTTTCTCCTGTGGTGAAAGTGTAACTAAAACGATTGTCGTGAAAAAGGCAGTGAATGCCATAAATGAGAGAGTCACGAAGCCAAAGTTTTCAAACCACACGACTGAGCACGGCAGTTTTGCATCGCAAACGCCGGCATCCAAATCTGGGAATCTCTCAAGAAACCAGTGATACGTCGAAACCGATCCGCCAACGAGAGCCAGAACGACGGCCACGATTTTTGTGAACTTGAACTTCTTGAAATTTGCAGCAACTAGCAAAATTGCCAGCGGGTACATTGCTGAACGTTGAAACCAACAAAGCCGACATGGCTTGTAGTTGACGATCTCCGAGAAATAAAGACTGCCGAGCATTGCCGTTGTAGTAATCATGGCGGCAAGGGGCAACGCGATCTTTTGAACTTCGGATAAAAAACTGTTGGCCTTGATCAGGCGGGCGATAACGACAACCACACCAAAAATCAAGGTGCCAAGACTCAGCATCGCAAAGAAAAGTTCGAAGACTTCGTTATTCATAGTGTGCACTACGCTAATTGCTGCAAACTGATTCTTGAATCAACCTGATTATTAAACGGGAGTGACTTTTAATGTCAAATCTTAAAGACCAACTGAAAGCCGACCTGACCGCGTCAATGAAGGCGCGCAACGAAGTTGAAACGTCCACATTGCGGATGACTTTGGCTGCAATCATGAACGCCGAGGTTGCGGGTGATGAGGCAGTTGAACTATCGAACGATCAGGTTCAAGGTGTTGTGCGGGCTGAGGCTAAAAAACGAGCCGAATCGGCAGACATATATAAGGACGCAGGACGCCTTGAAGCCGAAGCCGCAGAACGGGCCGAATTGGAAATTCTTGAACGATATTTGCCGGCTGCAATGAGTGATGCCGATCTCGAACAGATTGTGGATCAAGAGGTTGCCGCGGCTGCCAGCTCGGGATTAACGGGTCCAAAGGCAATGGGTGCGGTAGTCAAAGCCGTTCGAAACATAGCTGGCGCAGGTGCCGACGGTGCCAAAATTGCCAATTTGGTCAAACTGAAATTGACCTGAAACTAGCCTTCTGTAGTTGACAGTATTAGGGGCAGACTGTAGCGTTATCGCAAGGCAAGAGCCTTTTTCCGAAGGGGGAAATAAAAAATGAAGAAACTATTCACTGGTGGTCGTCGCAAGGTTGTTGCCGTAATGGCAATCGCGCTTGTTGCATCACTCACACAAGTATCAAGCAGCGGTGCTGCCGGTGCAGATAAACCAAAGCGTGGCGGAAATATCACTGTTGGTATTTTCGACTCGTTCCCAGGTTTCTGTATGGCAGACAACTTGGCGAACTCGTCATTGATGGCAGGTCGCACAATTTATGAAACATGGGTCGAGCAACGAGCCGACGGCAAGATTGTGCCTTATCTTCTTAAGTCGTTTGAAAGCAGCGCCGACTACAAAACTTGGAGCCTCGTCGTTCGCGACGGCATCAAGTTTCATGACGGCACACCACTTGAAGGCACGGCACTGCAATTGAATCTCGAAGCTGGTCGCGGTTCCTTGTATCTCAACTCACTGATTGGCCGAACCCCAAAATCGCCATCTTCAGGTACATCTGCTGGATTTAACGCAAACATCACCGAGGTCATTAAAACAGGTGCGATGTCAGTGACTGTGAAGTTGTACAACGCAGATGCGACATTCCCAGAAACGCTGTACGCCTCAGGTCGAGCATTCGCTCGTTCAGTCGGTCAGATAACTGGCTCGACTTGTTCGACAGTGCCAGTTGGTACCGGCGCTTTCAAATACGTTTCGCATAAATTGACCGAACTTGTTGTCGCAAAGAACGACACCTACTGGCGCAAAGACGCCAAGGGTGGCGCATTGCCATACCTTGATGGCATCACGTTTACATTCTTGCCAGACGCTCAACCTCGCGTTAGCGGTGTAAAGAGTGGTTCGCTTGCAGCGACAATGTTCTCGTCTGCTACAGAAGCAAAACAGATTCTTGCCTTGGAAAAAGACAAGAAGCTAACGACGATCAGTTCACCGATTGACTACTACCCAACAATTTGGTTGAACCACAAGATCGCACCTTTCAGCAGCAAGAACGCACGACTTGCGTTCTCGCATTCGCTTGACCGTGAAAAATGGTTGAAGGTTCGTCAAAAGGGATTGGGCCAAGTGCCTGAGTCGATCGTCGGACCGAACAACATCATGTTCAACAAAAAGGGTTACGCGGGTTATGACCTGAAGAAAGCCAAAGAATTCACAGCCGCCTACACAACAGAAACTGGCAAGGCGCTCGAATTCAGTCTTCCTTATGTCAGTGCATCTGCAGACTCAACTGCTAATGCGCAGTTGTACAAAGAGATGGCTGAGGCCGCCGGAATGAAGGTCAATTTGTTGTCGGTGACGACGGCAGAAGCCATTCAAAAAGCATTCCCGATGCAATTTCAGTTGCTGCCGCTTCTATTGATGGAAGGAACAGGCACGGCCTTCATTCTTCCTTTCGTGGTCAGCGATACATCGGGTGGCAACCCAGCGCACTTCTTGCGCGGTGCAGCCAAGCTTTCACCAGCATTGGCCGGATTGCAGATTTTCTACAGCATCTTGAACATCTCATCATTCAAAGATGAAGTGAGCGAGAACTTGTTGTTTGCAGCACGCGCCGAGCCAAACAAGGCGAAGTCGAAGAAGCTCTATGCGCAGGCAACTGAGCAATTGCAAAAAGAAGCCCACGTGACGAATATTTCGTTTATTAGTTACACATTGAGCTACAACAAGCTCGGTGGCGTTGGCGAATTGGGTCTTGCAGCGGGTGGACCTCGTCGCTTGATTACAAACTTCGGCATCGACTGGACAGGTGTTTGGTCAACTAAGTAATTCGTAGTTAATTTAAATGGGCGGTAGTGCGTAAGCGCTACCGCCCATTTTGTTTAGTTGCCGATTTGGTGAGTTCTCGTCTAGCCTGCCTTGAGCGATAACTAGAAAAAATCAAAAACGAGGGGAACCAGTGTCGAAGATAAGGTTTTGGTTACAGCGGATCGCGCAACTTTTGGTCGTGCTACTTCTCGTTACCTTCGGTGTGTCGATGCTGTTGCGTCTAATCCCTGTCGACCTTGCAACGATCTTGTTGCCCGTTGCGAGCGAAGAAGAGCGCGTCATTTTGCGAGCCGAACTTGGCTTTGACAAAGGGCCAATTGGCTACTACTTGCAATGGCTCGGCAATTTTGTGCAAGGTGACTTTGGCAAGATCTATTTCTCTGGCGGCACTGAAAATGTTTCAGATCACTTGAAACAGGCGATGCCACGGTCATTGCTGTTGATGGTTTACACACAAGTTTTAGCTTTATCTCTCGCCATACCTCTCGGTGTGTTGTCTGCATATCGGGCTGGTCGTCGAGCCGACAAAATAATCAGCAACACTTTGTTTACCCTGTCATCGATACCTAATTTTGCGATTGCTTTGTTGCTTGTTATTTTTGTTGGCGTGAAATTTGCCTGGCTGCCAACACTGGGCTACGCGCCGCTTGCAGACGGGGTCTGGGAGCATTTCAAATACATGATTATGCCCGTGATCAGTTTGAGCGTTGGTCTCATCGCCACCTATACACGTCTTTTGCGGGCCGATATGATCGCCGCGCTTCGTGAAGACTATGTGACGATGGCGGCATCGAAGGGTCTGACTGATCGACGAATCTTGTGGCGCCATGTGCTTCGTCCTTCGAGTGTGACACTGATGACTTCAGCGGCATTAAGCATGGGCGGTTTGATCGGTGGGGCAATTGTCATCGAAAGTATTTTCGCGACTTATGGCGTTGGTTTTGAGGTTTTCGCAGCCATTGCAGGCAGGCAATATATAGCCATGCAATCAACGGTCGCGGTGATCGCGCTGTTTTACGTTTTCTTCAACCTTGTAGTCGACATCGGAACTGGGTTCATCGACCCACGCACTCGTGATCGGAGAGTCAATGCTTAAGTTCACCAAACCAACTTGGTTTGCGATTGGCTGGCTCGGGTTGATGTTGTTTTTCGCTCTGTTTGGTTGGTTGTTGCCTCTCAAACCTTGGTCCTTCGTTTTTGAAGACGACCTCGAAGTCGGCTTGTTTTCAAGTGGACACATTCTGGGCACAGATAGCAATGGCTACGACATGCTGGCTTCGGTTGTTGCGGGCACGCGGATGTCGATTTTCATCGCAATTGCTTCAGTCGGTTTAGGTGGTTTGATTGGCAGCGTCTTGGGGATTTTTTCGGCATATCTTCGCGGCAAAGTTGACACGGTGATGGTGACAATTTTTAACGTTGGCCTTTCGGTGCCGAACTTGGTTTTGGCATTGGCGCTTGTTTCGGTTTTGGCAACGAATGTCGACATCAATCAAGCAGTGCCTACTTGGCGCAGAGTAATGGTGCTGGTTATGTCGTTGACGATTGTTTTGATTCCGATTCTTGGCCGAATCGCGCGCGGGGCGACATTGTCGTGGGCCGGTCGCGAATTCGTGACCGCGGCACGCAGCATGGGCATGAAAGACTCAAAGATAATTTTGCGACACATAGTGCCAAATGTTTTGCCGGCATTGATCGCCGTTGCGTTCTTAGCGGTGGGCGTCGTGATTATTGCTGAAGCGTCGCTTTCAATTCTGGGTGTTGGCATACCTGATGGTGCGAGTTGGGGTGGAATGATCGCTCGTGGTCGAAACGATCTTGAATACGCACCACATGTCTTGTACGTACCGTTGGTGTTTTTGGCGCTGACCGTAATTTCTACAAACCATCTCGGCGACGTCGTGCGCTCGAAACTCGACAGTCGCGAGGCAAAAGTATGAGTTCGTTATTGAGCGTAAAAAATATGTCGATCAATTTCGACACACCACGTGGTTC